>JBBQST010000071.1:0-12695 GCA_038213625.1 Thermoflexales bacterium | reverse complement strand
CCACCGTTCTGACGGCCACGGTCCCAATCTCGCACCATGACGCCGAAGATGAAGCCGGACATGATGAAGCACCAGAACAGAATGCTGCCGTTCTGGCTACCCCACAACGCCGTGATGCGAAAGAACAGCGGCGTGGCGATGCTCGATGTCTCGACCACGTATTTGATGCCGAAGTCGTGGGTGATGAGGGCGTACCACAGGCCGATGCAGGCGAGGCCGATCAGTGGGAATGTCACCAGCGCGGCCATACGCGCGCTCTGCACCAGCCGATCATCATTGCGGCGCGCACCGATCATGGACATGACAGCGGCGTACAGGCATGCCGCAAATGCAATATAGAGGGCGTAGTGGCCGAGATCTGTCAACATGAGGGAAAGTTCTTAAAGTTCTTAAAGTTCTTAAAGTTGATCAGGTTATAAAGTTTTTACGGTTGGTAAAGGAACGCCGACGGGTGCGGCCCACGTTGATCCGATCAACTTTACCAACCTTAAACACCTTATGAACCTTAAACACTTGCATCAAACACTTACTTCCACTTACTTTGCCGCCTGGTTATCAGCCGGCGCGTACTTGGTGGGGCATTGCAGCAGCAGCGCATCCGGCGCATTGCCAGCATGGAACTTGCCGTCCGCGTTCAGCTTGCCAGTGACGATGGCGCTGGACTCGTGCATGAGCGTGTCGGGCTTGACGCCGGTGTAGACCACACGCATGCGCGGGGCCGAGGCCAGATTGTTGACCAGGTCATCGCGCGAGTTCACCAGGTCAAACTCCAGATGCAATGTGTTGGGATCATAGACAATGCTGTCGCCGACCACCATGCCGGTCAATTTCAGCGACCGCTGCGAAATCTCGGGGTTGTTGACCTTTTGGGAGATCAGGTCGTTCACTTTTACTTCCAGGCTGCTGTTGCCCATGATGGTGAACGCCATTACGGCCAGGACGGCCACAACCATGACACCGATACCAATGAGAAATTTTGGCTTCATATCACCCACACTTTCACGCAAATCATGCTAATGCGCAAGTCACTTTCGTCTATATTTTCGTGTGTATTCTATGCTGCAACAAGTCCGGCCTCGTGTTAGCTGAGGCGAAACCAAGTTGACAGCACGCGTTCGCAGATTGGGCACGGCAACTTCTTTGCTCGGTCAAAGCTGCCGCGCTAGTGGTTGCTCAGCAATGCGCCCTAGTCTTATGGCAGAGAGGGAAGCATGAAACTTGATTTTATTGGCTGGCGCAAGCTGGCCCACACCATTTCTTTGGGTCTGACACTGGCCGTGACAGGGGCATTGATTCATCCCGCCACCACCTTTGCGGCCGCACCAGCTATAACCAGCCCCGCTGTCAGCAGCCCCGCTATCACGCACATCGCCGTGGAGCCGAAGGGCGATTGCTACATCTATCAGATCGCGGCGGACGGAACCACCAACGCGGATCCCAATACCGACGAGGTGAACTGGCAGGGCCCACGCTCAGTCAATATCAGCGAATGCGCGGCGCTGGCCGGGGCTCAGATCGATCGGGCCGACGAACAGACCAGTGCGGATGGGATGGGTCTGGCGCGCTGGGACACCCTGGAGATTCGAGCCAGTGCCGACGGCACCTATGAAGTGGTACAAGATGGCCAGACCCAGGCGCGTCGCTTCTGGGACATCGAGGCGCGGGTTGAGGCCGCCACCGAGGACATTGACGACTTCTGGACCCGCGAATTTGAATCGCGGGAGTGGCGCTACCAAAGCCCGCGCCGGGTGCAGTCGTATTCCACCCGGATTCGCACGGCCTGTGGCCGCGCCCCCGACGGGAATGCCTTCTTTTGCCGCTCATCGAACAGCATCTACTATGATCTGGATATGCTGAACGAGGCTCGCGACCAAATTGGCGACTTTGCGCCCGCCACCATCATCGCCCACGAATGGGGCCATGCGATCCAGAGCCAGCGCAACCTGTTCCGCCGTGGCAACACCACCCTGGAACTGGAGCAGCAAGCCGATTGCTTTGCCGGCGCCTACACACAAGACGCTGGCTCACGCGGCTTTTTGGATGAGGGTGACGAGCAGGAAGCCAAAGACCTGTTCAGCACCATCACCGGCCGCAGCCGTGCCTCTGCCCGCACCCACGGCACCTCCCGCCAGCGCATGGCCGCGTTCAACACCGGCCTGGAAGGTGGTGTGGATGCGTGCCTGGATATGCTTGACTGAAGTCAGAAGGCAGAAGTCAGAAGGCAGAAGGCAGAAGGCAGAAGGCAGAAGAGCATCGCGCACACATTCACCCTGTCAACCCAAATCTGACATCTGACTTCTGACATCTCCTAATCTCCCCCGCCCTATGCGTCATCTTGACACATTGACTTGACAGTTAACCTCCGCTTCATAGAATGAAACCGGTTTCTGAAATCGGTTTCATTCGGTTTCCAGGCATGAAGCAATTGATCGCGGCACCACCGACCATCCACGATGTGGCAAAACGCGCCGGCGTTGGCAGCGCGACTGTGAGCCGTGTATTGAACGGCACAGCCCCGGTCAGCCAGTCCACCCGCGAGGCGGTGATGACGGCCATTGCAGAGTTGAACTACACCCCCAGCACCGCGGCACGGCGGCTGTCATTGGGCAAAACGTTCACCATCTCCATCATCATTCCTTTTTTTACCCGGCCCTCATTTGTCGAGCGGCTGCGCGGCATCGACAGTGTTCTGGATCAAAGCGCCTACGATGTCATCGTCTACAACGTTGAGACGCCGGAGCGGCGCAACCGCTATATCAATGAGGTGCCCCGGCAGGATCGTTCGGACGGCGTGATCATTGTGTCGCTGCCGCCGACGGATGAGGATGTGCAGGCATTTCGGCGCAATCAGGTGCCGGTGGTGTCGGTCGATGCGCTGTTTCCATCGCTGACCTCGGTGGGCGAAGATGCGATTTTGGGCGGCGAGCACGCGACTCAGCACCTGTTGGATCTCGGTCACGAACAGATCGCCTATATCAGCGATATTCTGAACGACCCGCTGGCCCACGGCTCCAACGCCAGCCTGTTTCGCTCCATCGGCTACCGCCGGGCGCTGGAACGCGCGGGCATCAAACCACGGGCAAGCTACCAGCTCAGCTGCTATCAGGACCGCCCATCCACCCGCACGCTGGCGCGGGAGTTGCTGGCATCGCCCCAGCGGCCGACCGCCATTTTTGCAGCCTGTGACACGCAAGCCCTGGGCATTCTGGAGGCCGCGCGCGATTTGAATCTGCGCGTGCCCCAGGATTTATCCATCATCGGCTACGACGATATTGAGATTGCCGAGTATGTGGGTCTGACCACCATGCGTCAGGCGCTATTTCGCTCGGGCCAGCGCGGGGCCGAGCTGATGTTGCAAATGCTGGAGGGCAAATTGGACGAGCCCGTGTCCGAAGTGCTGCCGACCGATCTCATCGTGCGCACCAGCACCTGCCCACCCCTGATTCACCCCCAAACACGCCCCACACGGCGTGCCGCACCGGTCGCAAAACACTCGTCGCCAAAGTCCCCTGGCAGTCGCAATGGCAAAGTCGCCACAAAGCGCGACCGAAAGCCAACTTAACGGGGCCGGGTCGATGCCCAGATGCCCAAACAAGGAACACAGGAGGTGATTTAACCGACAAGTATTTTATAGAACGACTTGAGACAAGCGCAAATTCAGTTGGATTCAAAGTCAATCCATCACAATCCATCAGATGAACCTGATCACCAGATTAAACAAACTTGCGTTTTTGGATTTAAGACTTCCTATCGATAACTTCCAAGAGGATGAGACCAGATGAAACAATTTAAGATATTGACCCTATTTGCCGCGGCCGCCATGGTTTTGGCTGCATGCGGCGCCCCAGCCGCATCTCCCACAGCCGCCCCTGCGCCGGCCGCTCCCGCTGCCACAGAAGCACCCGCCGCAACAGAAGCGCCCGCCGCTACCGAAGCCGCCACGGTTGCCGCCACTGAAGCCATGACCAGCACCGAGGCGATGACAGAGACCGCCGCCATGACCGAGACTGCGGCCATGACGGCGACAATGCCCATGACCGCCACTGGAGCCATGACCGAAAGCATGGCCATGCCGAGCGGCTCGCCTGGTCCGGAGTATGAGGATGCGCTGGCTGGCAAGTTCAAAGGCACCAAGGTCACGATGTATGGCCCGTTCACGGATCAGGACGAGGTGAAGTTCAACAACACGATCAAGGAATTCGAGGACAAGACCGGCATCGACATTGTGTATGAAGGCTCAAAAGAGTTTGAAGCTGCCATCACAATCCGGGTCGAGGGCGGCAACGCGCCTGACATCGCCGACTTCCCGCAGCCTGGTTTGGCCGCCCGTTTCGCTCAGCAAGGCAAAATCATTGATGCCCGCACGTTGGTTGATCCAGCATGGTTGGACGCCAACTACAACAAGAGCCTAAACGACATCCTGACCGTGGATGGCCCCAACGGCGAGAAGATTCAGAGCGGCATTTGGGAGCGCATCAACGGCAAGAGCCTGGTGTGGTACCCCAAGGCAGCCTGGGACGAGGCCGGTTACAAAGTGCCGACCACCTGGGATGAGCTGAAGGCGCTCGAGCAGTCGATCGTGGCTGATGGTGACGCGCCGTGGTGCATCGGCATCGAGAGTGGCATCGCCACCGGTTGGCCCGCCACCGACTGGATGGAAGAGATCATGCTGCGCACCACTTCGTTGGAGAACTACGACAAGTGGGTGGCCGGCACGTTGAAGTTCAGCGACCCGGTGGTAAAGAATGCCGCCAATGAAATGGCCCGCATTTGGTTCGACGATGCGCTGGTCTACGGAGGCCGCAAGAGCATTGCCAGCACCAGCTTCGGCGACGCTCCCAAGCCGATGTTTGATGCAGATGGCCCCAAGTGCTGGTTGCACAAGCAGGGTAACTTCATTACCAGCTTCTTCCCAGCCGACGCCAAACCCGGTGTGGATTACGACTTCTTCTATCTGCCCGGCATTGACCCCCAGTATGGCAAGCCATTCCTGTTCGCCGGCGATCTGATGGCGGCCTTTAATGACCGGCCTGAAGTGCGCGCGGTGATGCAGTTGTTCACCAAGGGTGAGCACCTGAAGAGCTGGCTGGCCGCCGGTGGCGCCATTGCGCCGCAGAAAGACACCGATCTGGCTTGGTACACCAATGACATCGAGCGCAAGGTCGCCCAGTTCATCGGTGAGGCCACCAGCCTGCGCTTCGACGGCAGCGACCTCATGCCAGGCGAAGTTGGCTCTGGCAGCTTCTGGAAAGGCATGACCGACTGGGTGTCGGGTGCCGCGGAGCTCGACAAAGCCCTTGAAGAGATTGATGCGGCCTGGCCAAAAGCCCAGTAGCCCATCTGCGTAATGCGATTCATGCCGCAAGTGCAACCTGAATCGCATTACACCCTGGCTGGATGAGGCACCTGTCTTGTCCAGTCAGGATTCGATGCATACTAAATTACACCCTAATCTGACCCTCAATATGCATCATGCATCGTTCCCTTCCAAAAAAGAAATGGGTCATTGCTCCGTTTTTAATTTTTGGACAGAATGAACCACATTTAACAGTGTGGGTTATCCACCTAAATCTGTTGAGTTTTGTTTATTCTGTCCAAAACCGTCGAGCACTTGCACACCAGACTTATCTTCAAGACCTATACGTTTACGTTTTGCATGAGACCCTGAAGCATTGATGGATGGAGCCGAGACAAGGAGCCAAGACAAGGAGCCAAGATGCAGAGCACCAGTAAATTATCTTCCACGCCGCCTGACCGGGAAACCGCTAATTACCTGCAAGTTGTGACCTCACTGGGAATTTTGATTGCGACAGCGGTCTTTCTATGGTGGGGATTTTTGTTTTTGCGCGATAGCGAAGGGGTGAATCAACTCATCATCGGCGCATTTGCCATTGTCTGGGGTGTCGCTGGTGTGGGCCTGCTGTATTTTGGGCTCAATCGTTTCATCGAGAGCTTCTCAGACCGGATACGCAGTATCTTTCAACCCTTCATCTTTGTTGGACCTGCTGCCCTGATCCTGACATGGTTTCTTGTCATTCCCACCGTTCGCACGCTCTACCTGAGCTTTCTCGATTCAAACTCCGTCAATTTCGTAGGTCTGGAAAACTTCGTGTCAGTCTTCACCGACCGGCAGATGCTCACCTCATTCCGCAACAACCTGCTCTGGATGGTGATCGGCACCTTCTCGTGCGTATCACTAGGGTTGCTGATCGCGGTCCTTGCTGACCGAAGCAGGTTTGACCGGGTGGCCAAGTCCATCATTTTCATGCCGATGGCGATCTCATTTGTGGGTGCCGCCGTCATCTGGCGTTTTGTGTATTACTACTCACCGCCGGGGCAGGAACAGATCGGCCTGTTGAACGCCGTGATCTCGGTATTTGGTGCTGAACCTCAAGCCTGGATCAGTAGTTTTCAGCCATTCAACAACCTGTTCCTCATCGTGATCATGGTGTGGTTGCAAACGGGTTTTGCCGTGGTGATTCTCTCGGCTGCCCTCAAAGGCGTACCAGACGATCTGCTCGAAGCCGGTCGCATTGACGGAGCCAGCGAAGGCCGCATCTTCTTCAGAATCATTCTGCCGTATATCCAGGGCACCTTGATCACGGTCACGACTACGATTCTGATCTTTTCGCTCAAGATTTTCGACGTCGTCATCGCCATGACCGGCGGCCAATATGGCACCGAAGTCATCGCAACAAACTTCTACCGCCAGTTCTTTATCAACCGCAATTTCGGCTACGGCTCAGCCATCGCCATTGTGCTACTGCTCGCGGTCATACCGGTGATGGTTTACAACTTGCGCCAGCTTGGCAAACAGGAGGCTTTCTAACATGGCCGCGATCGCAAAGTCATCGAACCGCAAGCCCTCCACCGTCTGGATCAATCTGCTACTTATCGTCATTTGCTTTCTATGGTTGGTGCCGGTGTTCGGCCTACTTGTGTCCTCATTTCGCACCCGTGAAGACATCAGCAGCAGCGGCTGGTGGACGATCTTTCCGCATCAGGCCTGGAAACGCACCAGCGAGATTGCACTGACGCGTGGACTGCCGTTGGATCAACCAGTCGAGGTGTTGCCGGGACAGCGTTACACCGATGCCCAATTACGCGAGGGCGTCATCCTTCCCGACGGCACACAGATGCAATGGTCAAACCGCCGCCAGCGCGTTCTCGCGATCAGCGAGCGGCAGTGGACGGCCAACCTGAATTTTTATCTGACCAACTACGATAATGTGCTCAGCGGCAGAAACTATCGCTACACCCTACCCGATGGCAGCAGCCAGGAGGAACGGGGCGACAACCTGATTGGCGCATTTATCAACACACTCACGGTTGCAATTCCCGCCACGGTCATTCCCATCCTGATCGCGGCATTTGCTGCGTATGCTTTTGCCTGGATGCGCTTCCCACTGCGAAAGATCATGTTTGCCGCCATCATCGCGTTACTGGTCGTGCCACTACAGGCGGCCATGATTCCAATGCTGCGCGACTTTACGAGTATGCAGATCAGCGGCACCTATCTGGCCGTGTGGCTGGCACACACCACATTTGGATTACCGCTGGCCACTTATTTGCTCTATAACTACATCAGCCAGCTGCCGCGCGAAACGCTGGAAGCCGCCTTCATCGACGGTGCCTCACAGTGGACGATCTTTACCCAGTTGATCCTGCCGCTCAGTGTGCCCGCACTCGCCTCGTTCGCCATCTTCCAGTTTTTGTGGGTGTGGAACGACTACCTTGTCGCGCTGATTTTCCTGGGCGGCGGTGGTGCCGACATGAAAGTGATGACGCAACGTCTGGCCGATATGGTGGGCACCCGCGGCCAGGACTGGCACTTGCTCACTGCTGGGGCATTCGTGACCATACTCGTCCCACTCATCGTGTTCTTTAGCCTGCAACGCTACTTCGTGCGCGGCTTGCTGGCCGGCTCGGTTAAAGGCTAAACTTTCCGGTGAGTCGAGTTGGATCTCGTGCACGTGACACGTGTCACGTGCACAAGATCCCATCTGCAAACATATACGTGCCCAGCCCATGAACCCATCCACATTAGCCGGCATCGCCCAGGCACTAGAGATTCAACCTCATCACCAGGACTGGCACGCTTTTGTGCAGCGCGTCGAAACGCACGGCTCACATTTGCACGCCCTGCTGTTTTCGCTGTATGGTCAACGCGAGGATTTTGAGGCGCAATTCACCCGCATCCTGACCACGGCTGCGCGAGCCTGGCTCGAACGGCCAGCTGACCTCAAGCGCCTGGATGCCGAACGCGAGATCAACCCGCGCTGGTTCCAATCTGAGCAAATGCTGGGCGGGATTGCCTATGTGGATTTGTTTGCCGGCAATCTGGATGGCATTCGCGCCAAAGTGCCTTATTTCAAGGCGCTGGGGCTGACGTATTTGCATCTCATGCCGCTGTTCAAATGCCCCGAAGGCAACAGCGATGGCGGCTATGCCGTCAGCAGCTACCGCGAAGTGAACCCCAGCCTAGGCACGCTGGACCAACTGCGCGATCTGACGCGCGAGCTGCGCGCCAACGGCATCAGCCTGTGCCTCGATTTCATCTTCAACCACACCAGCGACGAACACGAGTGGGCCCAAAAGGCACTGGCCGGCGACCCTGAATATCGCGATTTCTACTACATCATGTCGCGTGCCGAGGCCGATGCCTATGATCGCAACCTGCGCGAGATATTCCCCGATCAACACCCGGGTGCGTTTACGCCGTTGAGCCACTGGACCGGCGCGCCATCTGCTGGCACATCAGATGATCAATGGGTATGGACGACGTTCAACAGCTTTCAGACGGATCTACGCTACGAGAACCCGGCCGTGTTCAATGCCATGGCTGGCGAAATGCTGTTTCTGGCCAACGCCGGCGTCGATGTGTTGCGCATGGATGCCGTGGCCTTTATCTGGAAACAACTGGGCACCATTTGCGAGAACCTGCCTGAGGCGCACACCTTGATTCAGGCGTTCAATGCGCTGTCTCGCATCGCGGCGCCGTCGCTGCTGTTCAAGTCCGAGGCCATCGTCCACCCCAACGACGTGGCCAAATACATTCGTCCCGACGAATGCCAGATCAGCTACAACCCGCTGCTCATGGCGCTATTGTGGAATTCGCTGGCCACGCGCGAGGTCAATCTGCTGGCCCAGGCCATTCACAGCCGCAGCAAAATTCACAGCGATTGCGCCTGGGTGAACTATGTGCGCTGCCACGACGATATCGGCTGGACGTTTAGCGACGAGGACGCAAGTCTGCTGGGCATCAATGGCTATGAGCATCGCCGCTTTCTCAACCAGTTTTACACGGGCCAGTTCGAGAACAGCTTCGCGCGCGGCCTGCCCTTCCAGGAAAACCCCAAAACCGGCGATGCCCGCCTGAGCGGCATGACCGCGTCGCTGGCTGGGTTGGAGAAGGCGCTGGCCGACGGCAATGAATTCGAGATCGACCTTGCCATCCGGCGCATCCTGCTGATTCACGGCATCATCCTGAGCTTTGGTGGCATTCCACTGATCTATCTCAATGACGAAATTGGCGCGCTGAATGACTATGGCTTCCGTGAAGATCCGCACAAGGCCGGGGACAGCCGCTGGGTACACCGACCCGTTGCCAACTGGGCCGATTACGATCTGCGGCAGACAACGGGCACGATTCAATCGCGGGTGTATTCGGGCCTGGGACACCTGATTGACACGCGAAAGGCACAGCCTGCGCTGGCTACGGGTGTGGAAGCGGTGGAGACCGGCAACCCGCACGTGCTGGGGTATGCCCATTACCATGCCACGGGGCCGCTGCTGGTGCTGGCCAATTTCAGCGAACGGCCGCAGATGGCATCTGCTCAGACCTTGCATCAACAGGGATTGAGCTGGCCGGCAATCGATCTCATCACCGGCAATCGCGTCGCGCTCCACGAAGATGTCGCGTTGTCGCCGTATCAACTGGCCTGGCTGCGTCCGGCCTGATGCCAGCGCCGCACATTTCTCATGTCCCTCGCGCCACTCTCGGGAAGTCGTCGAGTTTTACGAACGCGGAAGCAGGTGCGCAAACCGTGAATTGAGCCGCCCAGACACAAACCTGCCCCGCGTTTGCACTGTTAGGCCCCTATGAAGCACCCCACACTAACAATGCAGTATCAGGATTTCGTGGGGTCGATTTACAGGATAAATGTAGGCATACTTTTAAGAATTGCATTAAGGTCATTAAATGAATTGCGAGAATAGTATGTATAGAAGTTTTTGGTGGAGAGTTGCGTCTTTAATGCTTCATCAAAATGCGAGACAACTTGATGCACACGTGCACGGTTATGTCAGCTTCTCCGCAATTGACATTCAATGTATTTGCCTAAGTCACATCGATTCAGCTTAAATCAGCTCAAAATAACCCATCATGAACATTCTTGCTACAAGACCATCCGATTACTGGTTGAGCGTGGCAGAGGCCGCACGACGAAGTGGATGCACGCCCCAATGCGTGCGCATGCGTATTCGCAACGGTCAGGTTGACGCGCTGAAGCGCTATGGACAGTGGCTGGTGAATACGCGATCTCTGCAAGAATATCTGCGGCAGGGCGACCCACCCAAGAGCATGCCCTACACGATCCCGCAGGCATCTCGCTAAATAGAAAGATATGAGTACCGTGATTTTAGTAATTGCCGATATAGAATCCAATTAAGAATCAGGCAGGATTAGCATAAAGTCCGACCGTTGACGTTCAATTTCATCCGCACAGCTTATAGACTTCACGAGACATATGGCATGTAACAGAGGTGTGTCAGGGCGCGCTTCTACGAGGGCGAAATCAAGCCAACTCGGTGAGTCTGGTGATGGCATCCATCAAGTTCAAACCACTTGATACGTGTGAGGATTATTCATGACAGAGACCGCAACTAACGATCAAGGCTGGGTCAGCCTTAGCGAAGCAGCCACCCTGACTGGCTACGCCGTCAGTACTCTGCAACGACTGGTTCGGCTGCGCAAATTACTTGCGCGTAAAAAAGGGCAAAAGTGGTATATCGAGCTCGCCGCCCTCACCCAATACATTGATTCAACTGCACCAGGGCGCAAACCGGCCGAACCCACATCCCTGGCTCCGCAGGGCTTAAGTCTCTGGTTTCCCAAGGTCTATTCAAAATCTCCACTGGGTTTGGATGCACTGATCAACGGCGTTCAGTATCACTTCGTCCATCTTCGTTTGGAATACCCTCACAACCCCAACGAGCGGGTGGCCGACCTGGCACCCGGATTTCCTGGCTTTTATTCCATCTCGGCCCGTGCCAGCGTTTCGGCCATTCGCTGGTTGGAGCAACAATTCACTGGCGGCAGCGTACGCATCGAAATTCTGAAAGGCAACTTTCCGGCCGTGCAATACAGCCAGCCCATCGATTACGTGTGCGAGACGATATCCGTGCATGAACGAAGCTATGTGTCTGCGGCGTTTGGCTTCTACAAGGCCGAGGTGAAACCGGCAACAACGGCGGCAAACGACGGAGGCAAGCCAGTCACAATGCCGGCCCAACGGCAGATGCCGCCAGGCGAATGGCTGAATATGGACGCGGCCAGCCTGTGCGCCGGGTGCAGCCTGACCGAATTACGCGAACTGGTCCGCGATGGCAAGATCGTGGCCATGAAGCGCTATGGTCACTGGCAGATCAATGCCAACTCGCTCCAAATTTATTTGCAGGGTAATTTATCCACGGTCTCATCGGAGAGATAACCGCAAATCTAGACGAAACAGCAGGGTGATAGCTCTGTATCAGCGGTTTTGCAGCCGTTTTTACATTTCGAGACGACTCTATCCACAGGCTTTGATGTAGTGTGAAACGAGTTTGATACTGCTGGTGAAGCAAATACGCCGTTGAGGCATACCTCAACGGCGTATTTGGTTTTCCTTGCCAGATAAGTTAGCAATTTGCATTGCACGATTCCAAATCAGGCTTATCTCTGCCCTATATAAAACATATACTGACCGCTACTCAGTCAGTATTCGGCGCTGCTTATGCATCCTTAGTCTGTGACAGGGTGAAATGAGTGCGCCGTTTCATTAAATCCAGCAGGAGATCAGCATGGACACGACGAGTGTTGCATACCGGCGTTTGAACAATCAACGACTACTCGATAGTGCAGACAGGGCATTGAACAGCGCCAATGCCCTGGTGAGTTGGATGGGCGCGATGCAAGGCCAGGATTATGCGGGCGTGAAATGGTCGATGGGATTGCGCGTGCCCGGCAACACGGATGCCACCATCGAGCAAGCGCTCGTCGACAAACGCGTTGTTCGCACCTGGGCCATGCGCGGCACGTTGCACATTGTGGCCGCGGAAGATTTGCGCTGGCTGCTGCACCTGCTGGGAACGCGCGTGCTGGCCAGCGCTGCCGGTCGGCATCGCGAGCTTGAACTGGATGCTGAAACATTTGCCCGCACAGATGCGCTGATTGCCAGGACGCTCAGTGATGGCGAATCTCACAGCCGCACCGCGCTCATTTCGATGCTCAACCGCCACGGCATCTCAACCGAAGGACAACGAGCAGCGCATATTTTGCAACATGCCGCATTACGCGGGCTGAGCTGTCAGACGGTTGTGCCGCGCAATATACCCACCTACATCGCCATTGATGATTCACTGCCGCAGGGCCAAACCTTGCATCATGAGGAAGCAGTGGCAGAGCTGGTCAAGCGCTATTTCGCCAGCCACGGCCC
>JBBQST010000070.1:0-12751 GCA_038213625.1 Thermoflexales bacterium | reverse complement strand
GTATCGGCCGGATGTGTTCGCAAGCTAAACCCGAAGGGTGAGCGCGTAGAGCCTATGCCGGCATAGGCTCTACGCGCTCACCCTTCGGGTTTAGCTTGCGAACACATCCGGCCGATACACCGACCACACCGTGATATAGGGCGGCAACACCTGGGTGTAATGCGCCCAACTGCCCACCTCGGCATTCGGCTCGCGCCGCATCCACTCCTCCAACCGGCGAATCACAAAGCCGCGCCCGGCCAGCCCGTTCACCATCCGGCTCCAGGTGTGGCTGAACTCACGCGGCCCCAACACACGCTGCTTGTCGCCGCTTGCAGTCTCGACCTCCCAGTGATCATCGCCATAGGTCACCTCGCCATCCTGATATAGCGCGGTAAGCGGATAGCCGCCAGCCTCACCCTGCCAGATTTCCTCGCGAATACTAAAGCGATGCGGGTTGCTGAACTGCACCATGTAGTCGCCACCCGGCTTCAACACGCGCGCCACCTGCACAAACACAGCGTGCGGGTCCGGCACAAAATTAATCGAGTAGCTGTGAATGACGATATCGAACGAGGCCGGCTCGAACCGCGAGAGGTCGCGCATGTCGCCATGTTCGATGCGAATGGGATAGCCGTAGTGCACGGCCGCAACCCGATCCTGTTCCAACTGCGAGTCCGACAAGTCGATCACGGTCACATCGGCCCCCAACACGCCAAAACAGGCCGTTTGCTGGCCACCGCCGTTGGCCAGGCACAACACCTTTTTGCCGCGCACATTGGCCAACATGCCTTTGCCGTTGCCATCAATCCAGGCACGCGCCGATTCTGGCGTTAAGTCCAGAAAAGGCCGCGCATATTCCACGCCGGCCTGCACCAACGCATTCCAACGCTCGCGGTTGAATTGAGCAAGATCATCCATATTGATTTGCATCTGCCGCTCACGCTCAGCAAATGCCTCCTCGCGCATGGTATATCAATTCGAGGAGTTCAATAAATGGGCGGCAACCCCATGTGCAATGTCATGCTGAGCGTGTTGTAAAAATAGACTTCGTTGGCCAACATCTATGCACAAATTCATCCATTTCGCCTTCCAGCAGTTCTACACCACGTTTGCGTGGACGTATGACGCCATCGCCTCGCTCGTCTCGTTCGGCGAATGGAAATTGTGGGGCGAGGCCGCGCTGGAATTTGTGCCATCCGGCGCGCACATCCTCGAGATCGCGCACGGCCCCGGCCACCTGCACGTCACGATGCGTCGGCGCGGCTTCAATGTGGTCAGCCTGGATCGCTCGCCGCAGATGGCCCGTCAGCTCAGGCATCGCGCGGTTGCCCATCAACTTACACTGCGACAAACCCTCGCCGATGCTCAAAACCTGCCGTTTGCCGATGGGCATTTCGACTGTGTGGTCAGCACATTCCCGGCCGGATTCATCTTCGCACGCACGACATTAACTGAGGTGCGGCGCGTGCTGGCTCCTGGCGGCCGCTTCGTCATCGTGCCCAGCGCCACCTTTCGCAAGGCCGATGCGCCCACGCGGCTGGTGCAACTGGCCTATCACCTCACCGGCCAGAACACCGCCAAGGCCGATGTGTCTCCGATACGTCAACGCTTCGAAACGGCGGGATTTGCGTTTGAGGCGCACACCCACGCAACGCCGCGGGCGGATGTGGTGGTGTGGGTGTGCGGCCGTTGAGGTATATGTGAACTTTTACGCTGGCGGATTCGTCGACGACGACGACCTCGACGAATCTGCCAACTGTGCCGCCTCATACACCGGCGCACTACACGCCGTGCCCTTGCACACAAACGCCACCGGCAGCGTGTCCACCGGATAGCCGCGCGCCTGAATCAAGGCCGCATCGTGCTTGGGATCCAGCACCCGCACAATCCGCCACGGCGAATAACTCGCATGGGCCGCTTGCACAAACGCCGCCGCGTCCTGACCCGTCGCCACAATCATCACCTCAGTCGGCTCACTCGTCGCCCGCAACGCCGCCAGCGCATACGGGCTGCCGTGCTCGCCATAGCGGGTGTATTCGGTGGTGAATGTGGCGAGTGTTTGACTGGCAAGCTGCTGGTAGTTGGTTGCTGGTTGCAGGTTCGATCCCTCTGATGTCTGACCTCTGACATCTGCCATCTCTCCGATCTTCCCCAGCATCAACAACACATCCGCCATCGCGGCGTTGTCAAAGATCGGCCGCAAGCGCACTTTCAGCATACCGAGCGCATCTGGATTCGTGGGCGAATCGTAGAAGCCACCCTCCGGCGCGGCCAGCTCGACCAGCGCATAGCCGACCAACAACTCGGCCAGCGCCAGCCGCGACTGACCATACAGCCGTGCTTCGGTCTCGCCGCGCAATTGCTGCTCGATGCAGGCTTTGGCCAGCGCCGCTTGATCACCCAGCTGTCCACTCAACGGCGATGGCTTCACCATGGCTTGCAGGCCGGCGCTCTCATCCACCGTAATCGAGTGGGTGACGCTGCCATCCTCGTTGATGCACAGCCGCACCAGCGTGTTCAGCACCCGCTCGGCCAACGACGCATAACGTGGGTCGGCCAGCACATCGGCCGCCAAAAATAACGTGCTCACCATCAGCGAGTTCCAGTCGGAATAGAGCCGCCAGTCGATGAACGGTGCCTGTAACTCGGCCCGCTCGCTCTGGCTCAACACGTAATAGTCCTCGTCGGCATCCTGGCTGCCCGCAAAATAGGCCATGCCGAGTTTGTCGTAGAGCAGGGTCGTGGTCAGGTAGTTCAGAGCCGAGCGCACGATCTGTTCCAGCTTCTCGGCCAGCGGCTGGGTATGCGCTTTGCCGCGCGCGGTTTGAATCGCATGCAAATACACCGGCAACAAGCGGCCGTGGTCTTCCAGCATTTTCTCGAAGTGCGGCACCGTCCACTCCGGCGTGGTGCTGTAGCGAAAGAACCCGCCGGCCACCAGGTCATACATGCCTTTGGTGCCCATGGCCAGAAACGTCTGCGACACCATCTCCAGTAATCTTTCGTCGCCGGTCTGGTGATACACCGCCAGCAGCAACTCCCACGCATCGCTCATCGGAAACTTCTGGCCGCCACCCAGGCCACCATTGCGCCGGTCGTAGTTGCGGATCAGCGAGTTGGAGATGGAGGAGATAATTTCGGGAGCTATCTCAGAAAGAGACGGGAGACGGTGCGGCTCAGAAGCCGCGACGGAAGACGGCTTTCCCGTCTCCCGTCCTCCGTCCCCCGCCTCCTCTGCTCTTTCCGCCACCTGCTGCTCAATCTCATCCCGGCTGTTGCGCCAATAGCTCAGCACTTGTTGCAACAGGCCGCGCATTTGCGAGGGGGCAAAGTAGGTGCCGCCGTAGATCACGTCGCCGTCGGGCGTGAGAAACGACGTGGTCGGCCAGCCCCCCATGTTGTAGCGGGCATTGATGTCGGGCCGCTGGTCGTTGTCCACCTTAATCGGCACAAAATGCTCGTTGATATAGGTGGAGATGGCCGGGTCGGTATAGACGCCGGTATGCGTCGAGTCGCCCGGCACGCCACGATCCATCACATGGCACCAGTGGCACCACACCGCGCCGATGCTGAGCAGCACCGGCTTGTCTTGTTGCTTCGCATCGGCAAACGCCGCCTCACTCCAGTCTCGCCAATTTACCAGGGATTGAGCCATACCCGAATCGTAATCCAGTTAATAAAAATTCGATGTCAGCGCAACGACATATTCACATCAGGTAGCGCAGGGCTGTTGCCAGTAGCGTAACGCATGGACTTGGAATGGAGGTTTCAGCCGACTCCCTGTCTAAAGCGGGGAGTCGGCTGAAGCCTCCATTCCAAAAAATTCAAACGTGCATCAAATCGCTTAAACTTTCGTATTACGGTTGAGTTCAGTGTTTTTGCTAATGTAGTGGTAGTCAGTGTCAGGGAGAATGGACGCATGAAAAATCGACAGCTATTAGTTTTTGGCGGCATCGTCGTGGCGGCGCTGGCGGTGGTGGCGTGTGTGCTGGTGTTTCAGTTTGCCCAACGCCAACTGATCGCCCTCGACCCATCGCCTGAGAAGCCATCCAACGCGACAGAAGTGTCGCTCATCTACGCGCCGGAGGAAGAGCTTTACATCACCGAGGCCATCACCAACTTTAACAAGTTGAGTGCGCAGGGCTTGAATCCGCTCACCGGCCAGGCGCTGGCCAACGGCGAGGCTCCGGTGTGGATCATCGGCCGAAGTGGTTCGTCTGGCACGGTGGCCCAGGGCATCATCAATGCCGTCATTGCCCCGAACAACACCAACGTCGAGCGGCCGATTATTTTCTCGCCCTCAACGCGGCTGTGGCTGGGCTTGATCAACTATCAAACCGGTCAGCAGGTGTTTGATGTGGAAGGCGCGCCGGCCACGGCCAACGCCCCCGTCGTCATCGCCATTTGGGAATCCCGGCTCAACGCCATCAAAGCCAAACACGGCAGCGATATCGGCTGGCAGGAGCTATTTCAAGTATTCCGATCGCCCAACGGCTGGCAGGACTATGGGTTGCAGGGCCGCCAAACCGTGTATTACGGCCACACCGACCCGTATGTGTCCTCGACCGCGCTCTCGACTTTGCTCGGCGAGTTCTACGCCAGTTCACTGGTCAACGGCACCGGCTCCTCCACCACCAAGCTCAGCCTGGAGCAGGTGAACGATGCCAAGGTGCAGCAGGGTGTGCGCGACATCGAAAACCTGATCAAGCACTACTCGGCCCGCACGACCGAATTCAAGGAATATATCGCCCAGGGGCCGGATTATCTGGACTTTGTCGCACTCGAAGAGAACGACCTGATCTACATCAACCAGGGCAAGACCCAGTACAAGCCGCCGGAAAGGCTGGTGGCGCTGTATCCCAAGGAAGGCACCTTTATGCACGAGCATCCATTTGCCATTCCTGTGAATGCCTCGTGGGTCAGCGACGCGCAGCGCAAGGGCGCACAGATGTTCACCGAGTTCGTGTTGCGCAAGGACGTGCAGCAAAAGGTGTTGGAGGCCGGCTTCCGCCCGGCCAACAAAGAGGTCCCGCTTGCCTGCCCGGTTTGTCCCGAGTTTGGTGTAGACACCAGCCAGCCCAAGACCCTGCTGCCCGTGCCCGACCCGGCCGTGCTGGCCCGCGTGCAGCAAAGCTGGCAGTTGGTCAAGAAGCAGTCGGATGTGTTGCTGCTGATGGATACCTCCGGCAGCATGAACGACGACGACAAGATTGGCCGCGCCAAAGAAGCCGCCATGATCTTTCTGGAGGATCAAGGTACCAGCAACAACATCGGCCTGATCGAGTTCAACTCCACCGCCCAGACGGTGGTGCCATTGGACAGTCTGGAGACCAACCGGCAACTGCTACAAAGCAGCATCGAAAGCCTGAGCGCACGCGGCAACACCGCGCTGTATGACGGCTTGATCGCGGCCATCAACGAATTACAAAGCCAGCAATCGCAAAGCGGCCAGGCCACCAACAGCCGGATTCAGGCCATCGTGTTGCTCTCGGACGGCAAGGAAACCATCGCGCCTGAAAAGCTCAATGAGGTCATCCAGATGATCTCGAATGCGCGCAACAGCAAGACGCCAATTTTGGTAATTCCTGTGGCGTATGGCAGCGATGCTGACATCAACGCGCTGAATGCAATCGCCCGGGCCAGCGACACCAAGGTGCAAAGCGGCGACGCGCAAAACATCAAGGGCTTGCTGGAGACGATCTCGCAATACTTCTAGACAAACACAAGGGCAGGGTGTGCGACGCTGACAATAGCGTCGCGCCCCTGCCCTGAACATTAGACATTATTGGGAATAACAAAACGCGTTGTCGTAGGGGCGAAGCAATCGCCCCCAAAACTACAGTGAACATAGACTTTGGCGGCGAATGCTTCGCCCCTACCTTGGCAAATCTTTATTCCCAATAATGTCTATTCACCGCTCAATCGCAAACTCGATGTGGTCGAGGCGGGTGAGGTTGTTCCGGCCGTCCAACTCAATCACCACTGCATCAATCTGCCACTGCACCTCGGCGAGCTGATGCGCCTCAAGATACGCCTCGGCTGTGACAATGAGCTTGGCCTGTTTGCGTGAGGTAATCGTCTCTTCGGGCGCGCCAAAGGCGTGGCTTCGGCGGGTGCGCACTTCCACAAACACAACGGTCTCACCCTGCCGCGCCACGATGTCCAACTCGCCGTGGCCGTGCCGCCAATTGCGCGCCAGAATGACGTAGCCGCGCTCCTGCAAGTGCTTCATCGCAATCGCTTCGCCCCATTGGCCGACTTCGAGTTTTGTTGCGCGAGCCATGATTATGAGGCTGTTAGCGGTGGGCTGTTAGCAGCTAGCCGCCAACTGCTAACAGCCTTTCTTACGCTTCTTCCTCTTCCGGCGGATGGGCTGTTTCACGGCCCGTAATGCTGCCGGCGATCACGCACACGACCAGCAGAACCAGGCCAAATACCACGGCCTGACCGGCCACAACCTGCCCTTGAAAAACCAGGTTGATGAAGGCCGCGCACAGGGTCATGCCGATCAGCGCACCCGCCCCGACCCACACGCCCGTCACAGTGCCAACCACCCGCCCATAGCGTGGGTCGGTATAGATGGCCGCGGCCTTGCGCCCACCCAAAATAGCCACCACCCCGGCCGTGATGACGTTGGCCCAAAAGCTGCCGATCCAGCCGGCAGCCCACATGGCCGCCTGTTGCGTCGGCCCCAGCGTCGTAATAATGATCACCTGAATGGTGATGCCGACGATTAACACCGCAATGATGGCGATGACAAAATATCGCAGATTCATGTATTCACCCGTTCACCAATCCAAGGCCAGACGCGAGCACAATCCGCCTCAAATGTTCTGCTCCACAAACTGGCTGTTGTCGCGCCACTTCTCGCGGACCTTGGTCCACAGCTCCAGATAGACTTTGCGGCCCAACTCCGCCTCAATCTGCTTGCGGGCATTGGCGCCAATCTTCTTGAGCATTTCGCCGCCTTTGCCAATCAAAATGCCTTTTTGCGAGTCCCGCTCCACATAGATCATCGCGGCAATAAACACGTTGCCGTTGGCGCGTTCCTCATATTCGTCGATGGAGACGGCAATGGCGTGCGGCACCTCCTGCTCCATATTCAGCAGGGTTTGCTCGCGGATCAGCTCGGCCACGATCACGCGCTCGGTCTGGTCGGTGTATTGATCCTCAGGGTAGAAGTCCTCGCCCTCGGGCAGCGCCGAAATCAACATCGGCAGCAGCTTATCCAGGTTATCGCCACGCACGCCCGAGGTGAGCATGCTGCGCGGCTCCACTTCTTCCAGCGGCCCCAACAACTCCTGATAGAGCTGAGTGTGCTCCACCACATGGATCGGCTTCAGCTTGTCGGACTTGTTCATCGCCAGCACTTTTAGCTGGGGTGCCGAGGCAATCTTCTCGGCCACGTACTTGTCAGCCAGCCCCGGCGGCGTGGTCACATCCACCACAAACAGGATGGCGTCGCAATCGTCCAGCGCCGTGTCCACCTCGCGCATCATAAATTTGTTCAGCGCACTGCGCGGCTTGTGAATGCCTGGGGTGTCCACAAACAACACCTGCACATCGGGCCGGGTGAGGATGCCCAGAATGCGCCGGCGCGTGGTCTGCGGCTTGGGCGAGACGATGGCGACCTTGTGGCCAATGAGTGCATTGACGAGGGTGGACTTGCCCACATTGGGCCGGCCGACAACGGCCACGTAACCAGAACGATGTATTTCAGGCATAAGTTAGACAAATTTCCAGACTCAATGAACAAAAATTTACAGATTGAATTTTAATTCGTCCAGTCTGTCATTCTGTCCAAACGTGCTTTAAGCCGGGCGCACAATATTTCGCAGCGCCACCCGCTCGACCAACGACACAACGATAAAGAAAAGAATACCGACGGCCGCCGTCATCACAATGGTCGCCCACAGCCGTTCGGGGCCGGTGGCATAGTATTGGTTGAAGTTCAAAATGGCCCGACCCAGGCCATCGGTCGCGCCGGATGGCAGCTCACCCACGATGGCACCGACCACGCTGGCGGTGGCCGCAATTTTCAGCGCGGTGAAGATGTAGGGCAATGCCGCTGGGAAGCGTAACTTCCACAGCGTTTCCCAGCGGGTGGCGGCATAGCTGCGCATGAGTTCCAGCGCGCGCGGGTCGGGTGACCGCAGGCCGCGCAAGGTATTAATCGTCACAGGAAAGAAGGTGAGATAGGCCGCGATGACGGCCACGGAGAGAAAGGGGTTTTTGAGCCAGATCACCACCATCGGCGCAATCGCCAGAATGGGCACGGTCTGCGAAGCCACCACATACGGCACCAAGCTTCGCTCTAGCAACGACGAGTGGGCAAACACGATTCCCAGCACCAGTCCCAACAGCGCGCCGACCACAAAGCCTGAGATAGCGCCGCGCAAGGTAAAGACGGCTGCCTGGACCAGCAACGTCCACAACGGAGGGCCGTTACGGCGAGCCGGGTTGGTGAAGCCGGACAAAATTGTGGTGAGGTGCGGCAATTTCACATCGCTGATGTTGAAAATTAGCTTGATGCCTTCCCACAGCACGGCCAATAGGATCAGGATGAGCAAAACTGAAAATGCCGGTCGAATTGTCTTCCACATATGTTTGTCTGCTTTTACCAGCAGCCAGCAGCCAGCTGGCAGTCTGCGCTTAATCCCGCTGAATCATCCCCCACCATTCCATCATGTCCCACACGCTCGGCAGCTCTTTGAACCAAATGGCTGGGAAAACCAGCTCTTCCATCACGATCGAGTAATGCATCCCGGCCTTGTCGGGTGCAATTTCGTCGTAAGTCCATTTGGCGCTGGCCTGATACAAATGTGCCCGGCCCTTGTCGGCATCAATCTGCCAATATTCGTTCACATGTGCCGCGGCAAATGCCTCTCGCAAAGCCTTGCGCTCGTCTTTCGAGACGCCGCTGTGCAGGACGCTAATGGCCAGGCCGATGCCGTTCTCGATGCTGCCCGACTCTACTTGCTCGGCCGCCTCGTTGGGTACGAAGACCACATCCGGCGTCAAAGGGCCGTGCGGACCGCGCACGACCACGCCTTTGCCGAGCACAGAACCGAGCTCATAGGCATCGGCCACAATGCTCAGCAGCATCACCCCCCAGGCCTGATGTCTGGCCTGCAAGATGGTGTGCGGTGAAGCATCGAACATGGCTGTGGACGGGGCTGTGGACGGGGCTGTGGATGGCGCTGCTTCCGGTGTAGGAATTTTGCGGGATTGCGGCTTGATCAATGTGGCTGGGATTCTACAACCTTCATCGCCAGGCGCGAAAGTGAGGGGTCAGGATGCCGGATGAGCTCGGCCACGGGCACCCAGTTCAACTGCGCAATCTGTGAAGTGGGAAGTGCGGCACCCGCCGACTCATTCAACACAAATAAGAAACGCACGTCGTAGTGCCAGTGATCCGGCTCCTGCTTGCGCGCTGGAATCAAATGCACATCCACATCAAAAATTTGTGGATGTAACTGAACCTGATCGGGTGCAAGCCCAGTCTCTTCGCACAGCTCGCGCAGCGCAGTGGCCGGCACATCGGCATCCTGATCCGGCTCGCAGTGCCCACCCGGCTGCAGCCAGCGTTGCAATTTCTCGTGCCAGATCAGCAGCACGTGCTGATGCGTAGCATCTACAGCCGCGGCCGAGCCGGTGATGTGGCCGTGTTGGGTTGAGCGCGAGAAGGGGGCCGGCTCAGATTGTAAAAAGGCGATGATGCGACGCTGTGAATCGCGTTCGATGTCGTCAGATGCCGGATGAGAATTCACGGCGTGCAGCAATATTTCCGGATTCATGTAGTCCGCTCATTGTGCCAGACCGCCGATCCAGTATATTTTTCCGGCCAGATTGCAAAGGAATCGTCACCCTCACTGTCGTTCCATTCCCTGACAGGCTGCTCAGGAATAGGGTGCCACCAAATGCCTCGGCACGTTCACGCATACTCATCAAGCCCATGTGGCCGAGGTAATTGGCCGAAGTATCAAAGCCGATTCCGTTGTCGCGGAACTGCAACACCGTGACATTGGACGTCACCCGCAACATGATGTGCATTTTGGTAGCCTGGGCATGTTTAATGCTGTTTTGCAGTGCTTCGATGCCAATTCGATATAAGGCTTCCTTGGCTGCGAAAGGAATAGGTGGTTCCACCGTGCCCAAATCCAGTTCTGACTCAATCTTGTGGCGCAGTAAGAGTGCCAATGTCTGCTTATTCAGGGCCACAATCAGGCCGTCCTGCTCCAGCGATTCAGGACGAAGTTCAAAAATTAACGCACGCAATTCAACAAGAGCCGCTTCCGAAAGTTCCAAAACATAGTCCAGTGGTTGGGCCAGTTTCTCCGGCGTCGTGGCCAGCATTTTTCGCGCCGTTGTTGCGCCAATCACCACGCCAAACAGCGCCTGCGAGACAGAATCATGCAAATCACGCGCCAGCCGGTTTCGTTCGGTGAGTGCGGCTTGTTGCGCCACATGCTGTCGGACTTTGGCCTCCAACAACTTGCGTTCGGCCAAATGCCCAACGATGGAACAGTAGACCGCCAACGCATCTTGCTGGTCTTGATCCAGGGGTGTGCCCATGATGGCAGTATCGTTGCACATGACGGCAAAGGGAATGCCTTCGTGCGTGGCAATAGACGTGTAAGCCACCCACCCTTCGCCCACCTGCTCATCATGCAATCCGTCGAAAGCCAGTTGATTGTGCGTCATGCTCGGCACCAAAACCCATGGGTTTTCCATCCATTGAGTTTTCAACTCACTCTTCCAAAAATCAGTCATTCCCTGCGAATAAAATTCGCGCTCATCCGTTGTGCGGCCCTGCACATCGGTGCCAAACGTACCCCAAACCTGGCCGGTCTGCTCGTTGCGCACAAAGACGGTGCAACGCTCGATGCCGAGCCGCTCGCGAGCCAGTTCAATGGCCCGCCGCCAAAGCTCATCGATGTTGTCCAGGCCAACCAGCTCATTGGTGGCATCCATCGCGGCGCGCATGAGAGCCGACTTGCGTTGCTCGCGCTGCTCGGCGCGCTGCCGCTCGACAATTTCGCGCTCCAAGGCGGTGTTGCGCTCGATCAACTGCTGATCGGTTTGCTCGATATGGATATTTGCCGACCTCATTTGGCCGATCATGGTGTACGACACGAAGGCGGCGAAACCAAACTGTACGGCGTAGCCAATAAAATTCTGCACCAAATCACGCTGCTGAACCGCGCTAAGACCCCTTGTCCCCCACACCACTAAACCAATGGTGATTGCCGCAAACGAAACCAGCGTGCTCAAGATCAACCCTTTACGATTTAGGGCCAAAGCCGAGCAGATGATGAGCGATAAACCCATCATATTTACAGTGGTGAGCGGCCGCACATTCGTCACGTTGGCGAGCACCATGATTGCGCCAGTAAAGACGACGCACAATGCGGCCGCCAGGGTAACGCGGCCGGCGCGCAGCAACCACAACAGAAATATGAAGCTGACCAGCAGGATGAGGTTGCTGACGTGAACGCTCAGCTCAGTCTCGGGAACAAGAAATTGTGCAAGCCCTATTGGGATAAGAACACCCAGCAGCGCCAGAATAAAAATGTTGGTCACGCGGGCCGTCAGATCGCCGCGAAATTCCACAGGAAGCTGCAACTTTGCCCACATTTGCTTCATAAAAGTCAGCTTCGCAGTCGGGTGCTTTACATTGGGGAATACAGTCACAATTCAGCAGCTTAACGAGCCACGCTTAAACCGCCTGCTACACAACAACCAATCCTTCACCAACTTTCACAACGTTTCAAACAGGAAAGCTGCAGTCAGGTAAAGCAAATGCTGCTGGTGGGCTGACAGATTGCCATACTTGGTCGCGCCCAAACACGTCACACCCAGCGCCAGCCAATATTCCCGCATCTGCGAGGGGTTAAACAGACATTTCGCGGCAATCTGATGCACGGCCTGCAACAATGGGTACCCACCAGCCCGCAATTGAGCCACAAACACGGCTGCATCCAGCTCGACCGGCGCAATCACATGGGCGATGATTTCGGCCTCCAAATGGGCAAAGTCATACAGCGCGTGGCCGTCGCGCGTCTCGGCAAAATCAATCAGCCACACAAAGCCGCCCGGCCCCACCAACCCATTCTCCAAATTGAGATCGCCGTGAATGGTGCTCTGGGTTCCCTGCACACGCTCGTTGAGCACGCGTGCCAGCTTGCCAATCGGATCGGCCAACCCCTGTAAATCAGCTCCAGCAGTCAGTTCGCGCAGCAAGGTCTCGCGCGTGCCAATTACACGGCCAAACACGCCGTTGGCAAATTTGCGCGGCTGCGAAGCCGTCTCTACCGAAGCCCAGCGCACGCGCAACGGTGCCTGACCCGCCGCGGCCTCCCCTCGCAACGACAAACTGCGGCCATCGGCGCGCACCTCGATGCCAGCCCCAGGGAAGTGCTGTAGCACCACCACATCGCCCAACTGATAGGTGTCCTGCTCGGCCGGCTTGCGCCCATCCATCAGCCTGGCCCCCGAGGCAACACTGGCCGAAACTGGCTCAATCACAAAATGGGCCGGCAACATGCGGTCGTATTCCTGCGCCAGACGGAATACAAATGGCTTGCGCTGCATCCACCAATTCGGCCCAAAGGTCTCGAATAGTTTGTTGATGAGGTCCGAGCCGGCTGGGCTGTTTGGATCGGCCAGCAGCTTCTGATCAGCCAGCAGCTTCTGATCAGCCAGCAGCTTCCGATCGGCCAGCAGCTTCTGATCAGCCAGCAGCTTCTGATCAGCCAGCAGCTTCCGA
>JBBQST010000069.1:0-12765 GCA_038213625.1 Thermoflexales bacterium | reverse complement strand
TATCAACCAGCCGCCAACAGCCACCAGCCAGTCGCGCTTTCACGCAAAGTAGGCCATGAGCAGCCGCACCGCAGCCGCACCGGCCAACAGCAGCACCAGCGCCTCGAACGTCTGCTGCGGAATGCGCGGCAACAGCCATTTGCCCACAAACACGCCGACGATGATGCACGGCACCATCAGCGCATTGAACAGCAACGTTTGAGGACTGAACGTGGGTTGGGTGGGCTTGACCACTTGCAGCAGGATATAGAACGGAATCTTGGTCAGGTTGAACAGGAAGTAATACCAGGCCGTGGTGCCCATGAATTCCTCCTTGGATAACTTGAGCGCGCTCATGTAGATGGACATGACCGGCCCGGCGGCGTTGGACACAAAGGTGGAAAAGCCGGCCGTGCTGCCCGCAACAAACCGCCCCATGGGAGACGTAGGCGAGAGCCGGTTACCCATCCAGCGGCGCGCCACATGGACCAGCAACATGAGCAGGACAATGCTGCCGATGATGAGGTTGAACACATTTCTGCCGCCGGCATGGTCATCGAGCAAAAACAGGAAGACCACCCCGACGAGCCCGCCGATGGCAACGGACGGGATGAGCTCGCGCACCTTGTCCCAGCGGGTGTGCTTCTGATACCAATACACCGCAAAAATATCGCCCAGAATAAGCAGCGGCGTGGTGGCACCGTTGGCCAGACGACCATTGGTGAAGACATTGGCGATGAGAATGACGGCGAGAATGCCGACGCCGGGCATGCCGGTTTTGGAGGCGCCGATGAGAAGGGCGCCGGCGATGGCGAGCAGCCATTGAGCGAGAGTGAGATCCATAGTTGAAGTTGTGAACGTGTGAATGTGTGAATGTGTGAAGAAGTGAGGACGGAGGCTTGAGAACAGCAACGGCTCCTCTCAAGCTTTAGGTCTTCGATGGACAAAGGAGAGTATTCCGAGCACAAGCCAGAAAAGCAAGCCAACGGCGCTGATGATGAGGCCGAGGCGCACCGACTGTGGCTCATAGCTGAAGATGATGGTCTGGAGATTAGTGCTGGCCGGCACCTCGATCTGGCGAAACAGAATATCGGTGCAGGTGATGGGCGTTTCGCCGCCATCGATGCGAGCGACCCAGCCGGGATAACACGCATCACGCAGAACGAGTTGAGCCGGTGTTGCCGTTTGCACATGCAAAGTCACCCGCTCCGGCGCATCCTCGATCAGCTCGACCGTGTAAGTCATTGGGCCCGTTGCATCGCGAAGCAAGGCGCGTGGAGCGACATCGAGATTCTCGTAAATTTTGACATCGCCAGAATGCACCACGCGCATGGTGTGGCCGTCGGGGCTGGCCGTTTGAATCATCTGCGCCAGAAACGAATGATCGGCATCGTCGATGCTGGTGAGGCCGCGCAAGGTGAGTGACGACACATTGGCTTGCACCGCGAGCGTGAGCGCGGTGGCAATACGCCGGCCCTCCCACTGAATGCGCACGCCAAAGTAAGGGCCGGTCAGCAGATCAGCCGAACCCGGCGCGCGCAACTCTACTGGCTGCGCTGTGCCGTCAGCAAATTGCACCTGGCCCGTTGCCAGCACTTGATTGGGCTGAATCTGAGTGGCGCTGATGACGAGGCCGAGGGTGGTGGACTCATACGGAGCCAGTGTCAGTGCCAGCGTGGGTGAGACAGCGGCGCTGAACAGCATGTCGTAGTAAATGCCGTCGACAAAAATATCCTGGGTCTTGTCGGCGATGACATAGCGCACGGCCATTTGCTCCAACCACCGGTTCGACGGCACCGCTTTGAGAAATTCGCGCAGCCGGCCATCCAGCGTGCCGGTCCTGGGTGTGGGCGTGAACTGCGAGGCGAAGTTGACGAAGCGACGGGTGGGCAGCAGGCCGCCGTCATAGCCATCGACACTGGGCAATTGGTAATACAGCGAGAGGTTGGGTGAGAGCACTTCCTTTTGTTTCGAGGCAATGACACGGTCGTAGAGCTCGTCCTTGTCGAGCTGGGTTTGGTAGATCAGGGTTTGCTCGGGCAGGTCGCCGGGGTCGAAGAACAGGCCGGACAGGGCCAGCACGCGGCCGGTCTCGCCCAGGCGCTGGCCGGCCAGCAGATGCGCGGTTGCAGGCCGCAGATCGGTGAGCGCCTCACGGTCAGAAGCGCGCGCATAGGGTTGGTATTGGGCCGCGGCCAACAGCTCGCCCACCAGTGCCAGCGTGAACAACACAGCAATGGACGGATGAAGATTGATGCGCGGCAACTTCACCTGAGCCAGCAACACCAACAGGCTGCTGACACCGGCCGCAATCGCCCAACCCATCAGCACGCGCCGCTCGGGCAAGCTCGCATATTCCGGCTCGGGCGAGATGCGCGCACCGATGACGACGACACCGGCCACCAATCCCATGAGCACGACCCAGCCCAACAACCACAGCCGCCGAGTCGAGGTGCTAAGGCCGTTGCTCAGGGCTTGCACGCCCAGGCCAACCAGCATGCTGATGCCGAGCGCAAACACGACCAGCCAACGCGCCTGTGCTCGAAAAAGATTGAAGCCGGGCAGCCAGTAAAACAAGACGTTGAAGAGCGGGGCGATGACGATGCCCATTGCCAGAATGAAGCCGACAACGACGAGGGCAAGCGCGGAGACGGAGCGGCTCGGAAGCCGCGACGGTACGGCTCGGAAGCCGTGACGGGGCGACTCGGAAGCCGCGACGGAGCTAAAACCGTCCTCCGTCCCCCATCCCCCGTCTCTGTTCACAACTCCCAACACGGCCAGCGCCAGACCCAATGCACCGATGTAGGCGACGTATTCAGGGAAGAGCGAATCGCCGTAGCCGGGCATGAGCGCGCGGCCGATCACCCACGGCCGCCACGAGAACGAAGCCACCTCGCCCAGCGTCATGCCACCGCTGCGATACGACTCGCGTGAGAGTTCGAGCGTGGGCAGCAGTTGCGCCGCGCACATCAGCGCGGCGAGTGCACCGGCGATGGCGAGGAGCAGGAAGGGGTGGAGGTGTGAAAGTGTGAAGGTGTGAAGGTGTGAAAGGGCGGGGAGGACGCGGGTGAGGGCGACAACGGCGAGCGCAACCAGACAAATGTAGAGCGATTGGGTGTGGCCGGCCAACACTTGCAGCGCAATCAGCAGCGAGAGCAACAAAATGGGTTTGAGTGCGAATCGGCTGGACTGACCCGACCGATAGAGGATCAGCACTTGCAGCGGCAACCAGCTCAACACTTGTAGCTGATTCAGGTGCTCGACCTGCGCGCCCAGATAGCCGCCCAAACCAAATGTGATGGCGCTGGTGAAGGCGGCCAGCATCCCTAATTTCAAGCCTGCGCGTGCCAGTGCATACATGCCGAGAGCGGCGATGATGAGGTGGAGCACGATGCTGTACGACACGGCCTTTTCCGCCGGTAGCCAGGCCATGAGCGCGTTGAATGGATAGAAGAAGCCGGCCTGCGAGTTGGCCAGAAACGGCGCGCCCATAAAGGTGTAGGGGTTCCACAAGGGCAGGCGGCCTTCGCGTAAGGCCTGGGCAGCGTAGTCGCGCAGTGGGTAGAAGTAGAGCAGCAGATCGCCGCGGGCAATGATGCGGTCGGCAAAGGCCAGCTTCCACGTGGCCGTCAGGATGCACACCGTGAGCAGCAGGGGTGGCAGGGCAAACGCGAACCGGCTGAGCGAGGTGTGTTTGCTCATGGGTTCATTCGTTTGCATGACGGACATGGGCTAACGGATTACGGATTTTGGACAGAATGACAGAATGAACAAAAGACACTGATTTTTAGTGCGTCTGATTCTGTAAATTCTGTCATTCTGTCCAAAATCCGTTCCGATTCTGCCACCCATTTTTAACTACTGATTCTGTCCAAAGTCTGTCCGGAACGAGTTGCTATATTAGCCACCAAGGACATTCAGCAGGCGGTCGATCTCGGCGTGCGTGTTGTAGTGCGAGAGACCGATGCGGACCATACCGCCGCTGTCTTCGATGCCCAGGCGCTCAGTCAGATTGATAGCGTAGTAGTTGCCGTCCCACACGCAGATGCCGTTCTGGCCCAGCCGCTCGGCCGTGGTGTGGGGATGCTCGTTTTCCAGCCGGATGGCGATGGTGGGCACGCGCTGGCCGGCGCGCTGCGGGTCGCGAATGCCGAAGAAGCGCAAGCCCTTGATCTTCAGCACATTTTCAATGAGGTACTGACACAGCTCCTGCTCGTAGGCATTGGACACGTTCATGGCCGTGCTGATTTGCTGGGCGCGCGCGCTGCGTAAGGTTGCAGCAGACGGGGCGGGTGCGGCTGCGAGTGCGGGTGCGGCTGCGGCAATTGTGTCGGCAAACCACTGGAGGTACTCGATGACGCCGATGAGGCCGGCCTGGCTCTCGTGGCTTTGGGTGCCGGTCTGGAACTTGTGCGGCGGCTTGCTCTCGGCCGGCCGCACCTTGTAGGCGGGCAGGCGATCGAGTAAATCATATTTGCCGTAGAGCATGCCCTGATGCGGCCCCCAAAATTTGTAGGGTGAGCAGGCCAGAAAATCGGTGTCGAGATCCTGCACATCAATGGACACATGCGGCGCACCGGCCACCGCATCCACAAAGGTGAGCGCGCCAGCGGCGTGGGCCATGCCGATGATGCCCTTGACGGGGTTGAGCGTGCCGACGGCGTTGCTGACCAGTCCCACCGCCACCAGTTTGGTGCGCGAGTTGAGATAGCGCTCGTAGTCGTCGAGATTTAAGGTGCAATCGGCCTCGTTGATATCGACGATGTTGACCTTGACGCCGCGCTCCTGAGCCATCAAATGCCACGGTGAAAAGTTCGCATCGTGATCGAGCCGGGTCAGAATAATCTCATCGCCCTCTTTCAAGGTCTGGCCGATGCTGCGGCTGAGACTGAACGTGAGGCTGGTCATGTTCTGGCCGAACACAATTTCGTCGCGGCTTTTGGCATTCAGGAAATCAGCCCCAGCCTCGTGTGCGTCATCAATGACCTGGTCGCTCTCTTGCGACGTGACGAACGCGCCGTGCGTGTTGGCGTTGGTGCGCTGCAAGTAATCCACCATGCGAGTGATGCAGTGCTGGGCGGTTTGAGTGCCGCCGGGAGCATCGAAGTAGACCAGCGGCTGGCCGTTGAACTGGCGAGACAGGGCGGGAAATTGGGCACGGATGCGGTTGACGTCAATCATGGGGGTTATTTGAGTCAAAAAAAGATGGACCCATCTTTCGAAATGGAGTCCATCTTTTTAGTAGTCTCAATCAGTAAAAATTTGAGACCAATGCCTAGGCGAGGACGCCGAAAGATTTTAGACAGAATGAACAAAATTTAACAGAATAAAGAGATCATCCATCCTGTTTCATTCTGTTTCATTTTGTTCATTCTGTCCAAAATCCGAATTTTCAACCACTGAATCTTAGGCAGCAACGGCTTTCTTGCGAAGCGCACCCTTGGCCGCCGCAATCAGCGCATCAGGGATCTGGGTGGGCAGGTCCACCACTTTGATGCCGGCCGCTTCCATGGCCTCGACCTTGCTGGCGGCCGTGCCCTGGCCACCCTCGATGATGGCACCGGCGTGGCCCATGCGCTTGCCCTCAGGCGCAGCGCGGCCGGCGATGAAGCCGACCATGGGCTTGCTCATGTTGGCCTTGATCCACTCGGCGGCCTTCTCCTCGTCGCTACCGCCGATCTCGCCGATCATCACGACCATGTCGGTCTCGGGATCGTCGTTGAACATCTGCACCACATCGAGGAAGTTGAGGCCGCGCACCGGGTCGCCGCCGATGCCGACCACCGTGCTCTGGCCCATGCCGGCCTGCGTGAGCGCATAGATGGCCTCGTAGGTCAGGGTGCCGCTGCGGCTGACGATGCCGACATTACCAGGCTTGCAAATGTTGGCCGGGATGATGCCGATCTTGGCCTGGCCGGGAGTGATGAGGCCGGGGCAGTTGGGGCCGAGCAGGGTTGCGCCGCGCATGTCGAGAAAGGCGCGCACCTTGATCATGTCCAGCACCGGCACGCCCTCGGTAATGCACACGATGAACTTGATACCGGCGTCAGCCGCTTCCATCATGGCATCGGGGGCGAACTTGGCCGGCACATAGATGCAAGTGGCGTTGGCGCCGGTCTCGCGAACCGCCTGGCCCACGGTGTCGAAGACGGGCACGCCGTAATCGGTGATGAGGCCGCCTTTGCCGGGGGTGACGCCGCCGACGATGATGGGCGCGTGGGCCTGCATTTGCCGCGAGTGAAAATCACCTTCGCGGCCGGTGATGCCTTGCACAATTAAGCGCGTGTTTTTGTCTGCAAGAATTGACATGAAGAAAAGAGTCCTTGGTCGTTAGTTGTGAGTCGTTAGTTATTAGTGGCTGGTTGCTGGTTTTGTTGGTTGCGCTGTTGCAGTTGCTTGATAGCATCAATGAGTGCCTCAGGGCCGAAGATTTCTGCGAAGGTCAGTTGTGCGTTGGTCAATTGCCACAGCCAGTCGGGGTTGAGCCACAAGTTGGGCAGCACGGCCGAGCGATAAACGCCGTGGTCGAGACTGGTCAGCTTGAACAGGCCATCGGGGCCGAGCTGGTAGAACAAAACCTGTTGGCGGCGGGGGCGTGGATCGACAAGCCAGTACTCGCGCACGCCGGCATCCTGATACTCGTCGAACTTTTCATCGCGGTCGCGGCCGGCGCTCTCGGGTGAGATGATCTCGATGATGAGGTCGGGTGCGCCTTCAACACGCTGGGCCGTGATGCGATCCAGATGCGCGTTCGAGACAAAGAATATGTCGGGCTCTCGGGCACTGCCGTTGGGCAATTTCACTTCAATGGGTGAAATGAAAATTCGTCCCAACTCATAGAAGTCGACAAATAACGCGAGCAATATGGAGAGAGATCCAACGATGGCTTGGTGATTGATATTTGGACGCTGGTGAAATATTGCTTCGTCGTGAACCCACTCAACGAACCCAGATGTGTGAATCTCCTCCGGCAGCGCAAGCCAGGCCTCGTAGCTCATGGGAACCACGCTAGGCCGTTCGAACTGGTGCTGACTTTCAACCGGTGAGACTTGTGTTTCCATCGCCATCTCTTTATCTCTCAGTGTGCCGCGCACTTAATTGAGCCAGAACCGTGCGCAGCGGAATGTGCCGCTCGTTGAGCAAAACCAACAAGTGAAAGAGCAGATCGGCGCTCTCGTCGATCAGCCGCTCATCATCCTGGGCCACGCCGGCCATCGCCGTCTCCAAACCTTCTTCGCCCACTTTCTGAGCAATCTTGTGTTTGCCCTTGGCAAACAGCCGGGCAGTATAGCTTTCATCGGGTGTGGCTGCGCGCCGGGCGGCCACAATATTTTCCAGCTCGTCGAGGAAGCCGGCGGCGGGGGTTTCGGCTTCCGGCGGCAATACGTTGCCATCGGCATCGTGGAAGAAGCAGCTTTCGCGGCCGGTGTGGCAAGTGGGGCCGGCCGGCTCGGCGCGCACCAAAATGGCATCCTGGTCGCAGTCGGCGCGCAGGTCGCGCACTTTGAGCACGTTGCCGCTGGTGACGCCCTTGTGCCACAGCTCGTTGCGGCTGCGCGAGAAAAACCAGACTTCGCCGCTGTCTTGGGTGCGTTGGAGTGACTCGGCGTTCATCCAACCCAGCATGAGCACCCGGCCGGTGATGGCATCTTGCACAATGGCGGGAATCAGGCCGCGCTGATCGAAATTCAACATGGAGGACTGATGATACATTCACCGGCATGAATCGCACCGACCGGTTGCTGGCCATTGTGATGGAACTGCAACGGCATCGCATCCAGCGCGCCGAAGATTTGGAAGCGCTGGCGCGTGTGCCGAAGGCCGGTAGCCGTGTGCTCTCGCCCAAAATTGACACGCCGGTGGGCAGCCAAGCCGTGATCCTGGACAGCGAAGGCAACCGAATTGCGTTGCACGCGTATTAGAGTGAACGCCAGAATTGCATCTAGCGAATCTCCAAATCGTGAAGATTCGCGAGATGCAGAATCACTCTTGAACAACAGACAATTGAATGTTGTTACCGTAGCACTGCATCAAGCTCATCGGCCAATCTTGGCAAATCATCTTGAACGATTCGCCAGATGACCAGATTGTCCACCGCGTCATAGCTATGAATGATGCGATTGCGTAGGCCAACTATGCGCCGTAAATCAGGCACATGATCTGCAACTGACTCATCAGCTGAATCTGCAAGCTTGAGCGCTTCTCCAACAATTTCAAATTGCCGTTCCACTGCAGAACTCAACATGACATCGATGTCATAGTCCTCAAATGCACGTCCCTTTGTGAATTTCTGGATGAGTCCACATGCATTTTGTGCATCCAACAACCTTCGCCTAGCCTCTTTGTTCATAGATCTTCTGGCGTGTTTGGTCTACTTCTTCACGAAAATAGACATTTCGGATCATTCGCTCGGTGAGCAAATCTACAGGGCGTTGGAATAACTTTTCCAACGAAATGGCGAAGTCGTAATAACGCGATGCGTAACCAGGTTCGCCAGGTGCATCAAATTGCACGACGAAGTCCAGGTCACTCTTGGTGGGTTGAAACGTGCCTTTGGCAGCCGAGCCAAATAGATCCAGCTGCCGAACGCGATAGCGCTGGCAAAGTGAGATCAATTCGGGTCGGTGCTGTTCAATCAAATGGATCATAAGAATGTACCTGCGCCGTATTTTAACCAATCTGTTCCACCGGCTCATTTGCCAACTTGCGCGGCATCAACTAAACCTGAGCGTGATATGGCAAAGCTAAACGCACAACCGACGCTCGGCGTCATCGTCGGCAATCGCGGTTTCTTCCCCTCGCATCTGGCCGACTCGGGCCGCAAGCTGGTGCTGGATATTCTGGCCAAAGAGGGCATCAACGCGATCTGCCTCACGCCCGAAGATTCGCCCTACGGCTCGGTGGAATCCAACAACGACGCCCACAAGGCGGCCGATTTGTTCAAGGCGCATCGCGATGAGATCGACGGCATCCTGATCACCCTGCCCAACTTCGGCGAGGAGCGCCCGATTGCTAACACGATTCGCTGGGCCGGCCTGGATGTGCCGGTGCTGGTGCAAGCCTTCAACGACGATGCGACGCGAATGTCGATCAAGGATCGCCGCGATAGCTTTTGCGGCAAGATGAGCGCGTGCAATAACCTGACCCAATACGGCATCAAGTTCAGCCTGACCACGCTGCACACCTGCGATCCCGCCGGCGAGCAATTCAAGCAGGATCTGCGCAACTTTGTGGCCACGTGCCGGGTGGTCAAAGGACTCAAACACGCCCGCGTCGGCGCACTCGGCGCGCGGCCGCAGGCGTTTAACACCGTGCGCTACAGCGAGAAGCTGTTCGAGGTGAGCGGCATCAGCGTGGAGACGTTGGACTTGAGCGAGGCGTTTGGGCGCGCCGGCCGCATCCAGGACGACGAGCCGATGGTGAAGGATTACCTCAATCGAATTCACGCCTACGCCAATGTGAGCGCGAACGTGCCACAGGCCGGCCTCAGCAAGATGGCTAAACTCGGCGTCGTCATCGAGCGCTGGATGGAGGAGACCGAACTCGACATGACCGCGATTCAGTGCTGGACCTCGATGGAGGAATATTTCGGGATTGTGCCGTGCACGCTGATGAGCATGATGAGCGACAAGCTGATGTCGAGCGCGTGCGAGACGGATGTGGCCGGCGTGGTCGGCATGTATGCGATGGCCCTGGCCTCGCAGAAGCCGAGCGCTTTGGTCGACTGGAACAACAACTACGGCGAAGACCCCAACAAGGCGGTGGTGTTCCACTGCTCGAACCTGCCGGCGCAGGTGTTTACAGATATTCCGGTGATGGAGTATCAGGAGATCATCGCCGGCACCGTCGGCCCTGAGAACACCTACGGCACGATGTATGGCCGCGTGAAGTCTGATCCAGTGACGTTTTGCCGCGTGAGCACCAATGACTTCAAGGGCCGCATCGAAGCGTATGTGGGACAGGGCGTGATGACCAATGACCCGATGGAAACCTTCGGCGGCTACGGGGTGATCGAGGTGCCGAACATGCAGGCGCTACTGCGCTACATCTGCGAGAACGGCTTCGAGCACCACGTCGCCATTAACCTCACGAACTGCGCCGACGCCGTGGGCGAGGCGCTGAGCAAGTATCTGGGTTGGGGCGTGCATCACCACCGGTAGTGCGAGTAATTTGCAGACACAACGGCATCCAGGTTGGATGCCGCTGTGTTTTTGGTGGGTCACTTTGTGGGCGACGGCAACAGCACTGCTTCGAATGGAGTCTATTTTTCCAGACACTGAGTCTATGCGGCCTGCAGCAGGAACTCGACCTTGATTGCCTCAAATGGGAAAACGATGCCACCGCCTTCAGCGCGGTCAATGATGCCGGCCTTCAGGAGTGCAACAACATCGCCGTGCACGGCCTTCACATCACGACCCACGCGGCGAGCCGCTTCGCGAATGGAGATGGGGCCGACACCGCACAGCACCTTGAGCAATTCCCATCGTTTGGCAGTAAGCACTTGCCAAAGTAATTCAGGCGAGGTGAAGGTAATTCGAGCCGACTTCTCCGCCTTACCCGTCTTCCAAGCCGCTACAAAACCTGCCATTGCATCGTTGGCCGATCCAACTTCAAGCGTCACTGTTTTCATGATTCCACCTTGCAATATCAGTTTGAAAATCCGCGATCAGCTTGGCTGCTTATGCTCTTTATTCTTCCCTGTCTGGTAACGAAAGCTCCACGATTTCGCTTTCACCCAATGTCGACAGAACTAATTCCAACTTCACCTGCAGGGCACGGATGACACTCAGCTTATTCGTTGGAAATATCACCAAAGCCAGCTTGCGTCCTCGCATATTTTGTTGATACCAGAGCTTCCGATCTGCGGTCAAAAACACAAAATATTCACCTTTTGCTTTCGCCAGCAACTCGCCATTCTTGACACCGGCCCAGCCGGCTTCCTGAACTGTATCTGCTTCATGAGCACCCAGGAAATGCTTTAACTGCCGCGGCAAACTTTCATCAATCAGAATCTTCATGGTGCTAGCACACCAATGATCCAAGTCGTCGTAATGAGATCGAGTAACTTCAAAACCTGCTCTTTCGTGACCGTTGGAAAGTTGTCCAAAAACTCGTCGATATTGTTGCCATCGGCGATGTAATCGAAGAGGGTCCGAACCGGCACACGAGTTCCACGAAACACGGGGGTGCCGCTCATCACATTGCGATCAACTGTGATAGGAAGGGTCTCAGACAAGGTTATGACTTCCATAAGCTGCCTCCTGCATTCTGATTATGCATTGCTTTGAACAACCGCACTGACATCGCTGAAACTGTGACGCCCAAATGATTGAGTGCACCAGTCATCAAGGTTATGCATCAGTTTTGGCACTTTGAAGCAATGCATGTTTTACACGTATCCAGTCGGATTTCTGAGCCTGGAGAGGGCGGTGCGTATTCAGGATTCGCCTGCCGCAATGGTAAACCGGTATGAGCGTACTTCCAGTCGAAAGTTGAATGCCGGTGGCATCATTGACCGCTACACGAAAGGGTTGAATCGGCAAACCAAAAGAAGAGCAGATCGATCTATATGCACGCTCTCCCAATGAGACGACTACTCGAGGTTGGACTATTTCAATTTGCCGCTTAAGAAACAATCTTCCGCAATTGGAAAACCAGTTGGTTTCTACCTTTGCCTGCAAGCCGCCTTGCTTCAGGCAGAGAATTGCGTTGGTTAAAAAAAGCTTGGTTGAGACCTGGCCGTAACGCGAAAAAGATTCGTCAATACCTATGGATCTAAGTAATTCTTCCAATGTCTTCATGGTTGGATTTTTTAAGTCATCCAAGCCGCGATTGGCATTGAAGTATCGGACATCGCCCCAGTCTTGGCCTACTATAAAAATATCGGCGTCTAAATCACCGTGTAGTCGTGTCCAAGGCCCAATCTCGTCCGAATCAAAAGCTGACAACTCTGGACTGGCGGGGTTGTGTAGATTGGCACATACACGACATTGTTTACGACCCTGAACTAACTCGACGTATTCCTGATGCTTCGTCGTCATGAATGTCTCCTATTGCCCGACTTGGTATTGTGCCGCGTCGGCATACAAATAGTGGCGCAAATTTCGAAGGGCGCGTTCTATCAGCTCTTCACCCCAAAATCAACGATTTGCAGCCCAATGCTCACACAACCCCCTGCACGGCCCAAGCTCTCGCCATAAGGGAAATAGACCCATCGGCCGCCACAGCCAGTCGAGCCCGCAACGCCTCTCGAATGCGATCACGCCGCACATCATCCAACGAAGCGAGATAGGTCGGCGCGGCACCCTGCTTGCCGAGAAACGGCAGCCAATCGTCATCGAAGTCTCGGAAGACCGTGCGGATTTGAATGGCACGAACAGCAACCGCGTTCAGCCCAACCTCTCGAAATAAGGCCGTGAGCGACTCTGGCTGACACAGCGGGAAGCGCTCGGCCTCGTCGAGTTTGGCATCGTCAGGATTCATCGCGGTGGCGGCATCCCAAAAATGCCGCATCATCTGCATGCCACCGCTGTAATCCCAGACGTAGATTGCTCATACGGCCCACCTGAGTTCCAGGTTTCCTTTGCTTGATTAGTCATCGACAATACCTGCTGCGCAAAGTGTAGGTCAAACGGCCGTCTGCACAATTTGCTATCTTGCAAGCCTGATCGCCGACGTCTGACTTCTACGGCCTCGCCCGCCACACCTTCGTCACGGTCGGCCGGATGACAAAGTCGTTCAGCTCCACCCGCCACGGCGTCAGGCGCAGCAAGCCATTCAGTGGAT
>JBBQST010000068.1:0-12842 GCA_038213625.1 Thermoflexales bacterium | reverse complement strand
GTCGAACGCGCCATGCAGGCAAACCCAACCTTGCTCACCATTCCCGAATCACGCATGACCAACGCGCAACGCGGCGAAGCCTCAGGCTTGCTGGCCAGCACTGCGCAGGAGGTACTGAGAGAGAACCCCATTGCATTTGTGAGCGGCCATTTGAAAGGCGTGTTGCGCGGCTTGCAATCGACCGAACACCAATTTTGGTTTCAGGTAATTTCGGGCAAACCATGGAGCGTGGCCGTGCCGAAGGGCATGTTGCAAACAGTTCGGCTGGGTGAGCTCAATCAGGTGTCGCGTTTGGCCGTGCTGGTGTGGGCCTATTTCACTGCACGGCAAGTACTTGGGTTGGTAGCGCTGGCCCTGGGCACACTGGGGCTATGGCGGACGCAACGCGCGTTTTTGGTGTGGTGGGCCGTGTTGGTGGCCTACGTAGTCGTGCTACCCGGCCCCATTTTGTATGAGCGGTTTACCCTGCCGATTGTGCCGCTGCTGTATGTCGGGATAGGTTGCGGAGCTCAGCACATGTTTGTCACACTTGTGTCACGCAGGGTTACTAAACTCAAACCGAAATAATCGAGAGCAGTCGATTGTCAAATCAAACCTACTCAATAGACATTATTGGGAATAACAAAACGCGTTGTCGTAGGGGCGAAGCATTCGCCTACAAAACTATAGTGAACATAGACTTTGGCGGCGAATGCTTCGCCCCTACCTTGGAAAATCTTTATTCCCAATAATGTCTAATCAGAAAACAAGTTGCGCAAACATGAACAAAGTCTCTAAATGGCAACCCGTCATCGCACTCGTCACCGCGTCGTCCCTATTGATTCCCAGCATGATGCCCACTCACACAGCCCTGGCCCAAATCGAGCCGCGTGTCACACCGGCCAAGGTCACCGCAGCCTTACCTGAGCTCGAAAAACTGGCCAATAAAATCATCGCCGACGGCGACGTGCCGGGGCTGTCCATCGCCGTGGTGTACAAGGACGAAGTGGTCTATCTCAAAGGGTTTGGTATCAAGAAGATCGGCGATGATGCCACCGCAGACAACCAGGTGGACGAGGACACCGTGTTTCAGCTCGCGTCCATGTCCAAGCCAATTGCATCCACAATTGTGGCCGCATTAGTGAGCAAGGGTGTCGCGAGTTGGGATTCGCGCATCAGCGACCTCGATCCGGCTTTCCATCTGTCCGACCCATTGGCGTCCCGCGACGTGACCGTGCGCGACCTGTTCTCGCACCGCAGCGGCCTACCCGGCAATGCCGGCAATGAACTGGAGGGCATGGGCTACAGCCGCGATGAAATTTTGCACCGGCTGCGCTATGCACAGCCGGCCTCCAGCTTTCGCTCGGGCTACTCCTATAGCAACTTTGGCATCACCGAGGGTGCCGTGGCCGCGGCCAAACCTACCGGCCAGGCCTGGGAGGATGTGGCCGAAGAGATGCTCTATAAGCCGTTGGGCATGACCTCCACCAGTTCACGCTACACCGATTTCCTGACCCGCACCAACCACGCCACCCTGCACAGCGAGGCCGATGGCAAGTGGGCTCCGCTGGTGAAACGCGAACCTGATGCACAATCACCCGCCGGCGGCGTCAGCTCCTCGGCCCGCGACCTGGCCCAGTGGATGCGGCTCGAACTCGGCAATGGTAAATACAACGGCGAGCAACTGATTAGCGAGGCCGCAATTGCCCAGACCCATCTGCCCACCATCATGCGCGGCCCCAACCCCATCACTGGGCAACCGTCCTTTTATGCGCTGGGCTGGAACGTGGACTATGAACTGGACGGCTCGGTGCGCTGGGGCCATGCCGGCGCATTCAGCGTGGGCGCGCGCACACTGGTCAGCTTGAATGGAGTCGACCAGATCGGCATCGTCGTGCTGTCCAACGCCTTTCCCACCGGCGTGCCCGAGGCACTGGCTTCCAGTCTGTTTGATCTGGTCTATACAGGCAAGATTCAACGCGATTGGGTGAAGACGTGGAACGATGGCTATGACAGTATTTATGGACCCAAGGCCATCGCCGCTGGCGCCGCCCCCTATGCCAAAAAGCCGGCATCGCCTTCATCCGCGCTCAAGGCCGAGGCTTATGTGGGAAGTTACGCCAACAACTACGTAGACGCCCGGGTGGTGGCCGGCAGTGATGGACTTGTCTTGCAATTGGGGCCGAAGCAAAAACCATATCCGCTCACCCATTTCAACCGCGATCTGTTTCTCTACTACGCCGACGCCGAATATCCTAACGTGCCATCGCCAGTCAGCTTCATCATCGGCGTCGATGGCACCGCCACGCAGCTTCAGTTAGATGATCTGGCCAACGTCAAACAAAGTGTGCTGCCGCGCATTGCAGACGCACAAGCGGCAGCCCCTGTGTTTTCAGACAGCTTGAAACAGGAGATGGACGCCGAGATTGAGAAGCAGATGAAGGACAACAATTTGCCGGGTGTGGCCGCGTCCATCGTCATCCCCGGCCAGGCCGAATACACCTTTGTCAAAGGCACAGCAAATTTGGAGACGGGCCGGCCGCGCAAGTTTGATGATCCCTTCCGCATCGCCAGCAACACCAAGACCTTCATTGGCTTGACGATTTTGCGACTTGTCGATGAAGGCAAACTCAGCACCGACGACACCATCGACACGTGGTTTCCCGACTTCCCCAATGCCGGCAAGATCACGGTCGGCGATCTCCTGCGTATGCGCAGCGGCATCCCCGATCCTTTCGATGAAGCTGGCCTGGCAGACTATTACGCGCGCCCGCTAATGATTCAAACGGCCGAGGACAGCATCGCCAAAGCCGCCAAAGATCCCAGCAAGTTTCAGGAGCCGGATCAGATCACGCACTACGTCAATGTCAACTTCATCCTGCTGGCCGTGATCGCCGAGAATATCACCAAGCAGCCGATTGATGTGGCAGTGCACGAGCAGGTACTAGTGCCGCTGGAGCTGACTCACACGCTCTACCCCACCAACACCGTGTTGCCGGGTGAATTGCGCGGCTATAGCTGGGAGGCCGACACCGAGACCTTCAGGGACATGACGGTGCTTAATCCAGAAGTGGCCGGCGGGGCCGGGGCCATGATCTCGGACATTCGCGATCTGGAGACCTATGTGCGGGCGTTGTGCACGGGCACATTGCTGAAACCCGAGACGCATGCCGCGCAGATGCAGGGACAACTGTTGGATGGCAAAGGCATTGTGAATTACGGCGAGGCCCTCGGCTTCTTCGGCAAATTCTGCGGCCACACCGGCACCATCTTCGGCTTCACCACCTACATGATGTATCTGCCCGAACGCGATGCCACTGTGATCATCAACGTCAATCGCCTGGATGAGGATGATCAGAGTTCGGCCACCGCCATCTTCCTGGCCATCACCAAACTTGCGTTTCCCAACGACGTGAGCTGGTAATAATCCTGGGGCGATGCCCCAGGCTGGTATAGGCTGCGCCGTTGGCGCGAAGACGGAGATGGGTGATATTTGGATTCACGGATTTATGTGCTGGCTTGGCGCCTTGAGCCTGAGGAAAGGCTCAAAGCTCCAAACTCAAGTTCCCGCTAGTACAAGGTTAATACGGCATCTATGGTTCTCCAACACTCATGATCTATTCTTATCCCCGTAGAACAAGAACAAGGTGAAGGAGCCATGGCGAACGCCAAAGCCCTTTGCAATTTGGGTTGAGTTTGGAAAAGGAGATTTAAAGATGGGACGAATTGTAGGAATTGACCTGGGAACCACCAATAGCGTCGTTGCCGTAATGGAAGGTGGCAGCCCGACCGTGATTCAGACCGCAGAAGGCAGCAATCTGGTGCCGAGCGTGGTTGCGTTTAACAAGAACGGCGAGCGCATCGTTGGCCAGCCGGCCAAGCGCCAGTCGGTGGTGAACCCCGAGAACACCGTGTCTTCGATCAAGCGTTTCGTGGGTCGCCGCTTCGACGAGGTCGAGAGCGAGGCCAAGCGTATGTCGTATCAATTGACACCCGGCAGCAAGAACGAAGTGTTGGTGAAGATTCCCAACACGAACAAGACCTATACGCCGCAGGAAATCAGCGCCATGATTCTGGGCAAGTTGAAGGCCGATGCTGAGGCATATCTGGGCGAGCCGGTGACACAGGCCGTGATCACGGTGCCGGCCTATTTCAACGACGCACAGCGTCAGGCAACCAAGGACGCCGGCCAGATTGCCGGCCTGGAAGTGCTGCGCATCATCAACGAGCCGACGGCCGCTGCATTGGCTTATGGCCTCGACAAGAAGAGTGACGAGACCATTCTGGTGTTCGACCTCGGTGGCGGCACCTTCGACGTGAGCGTGCTGGAAGTGGGCGATGGCGTGGTGGAAGTGAAATCGACCAGTGGCGACACCCACCTGGGCGGCGACGACTGGGACCGCGTAATCGTGGACTGGATGGTGGCCGAGTTCAAGAAGGAACAGGGCATCGATCTGCACAGCGACCGACAGGCGTTGCAGCGCTTGAATGAGGCGGCCGAGAAGGCCAAGATCGAGCTCTCCAACATGATGGAGACCGAGATCAACCTGCCGTATGTAACCGCCGACGCGAGCGGCCCCAAGCACCTGTTGCTGAAGCTGACCCGCGCCAAGTTCGAGCAGTTGAGCGAGAGCCTGGTGAAGCGGTTGCGCACGCCGGTGGAGCAGGCCTTGAAGGACGCCAATCTCAAGGTGAGTGATATTCAGGAAGTGGTTTTGGTCGGTGGTAGCACCCGCATGCCGATGGCGCAGCAACTGGTGCGCGAAATGACTGGCGGCAAGGAGCCCAACAAGAGCGTGAACCCCGACGAAGTGGTCGCGGTGGGCGCGGCGGTTCAGGCCGGCGTTCTCACCGGCGACGTGAAGGATGTGTTGTTGCTGGATGTGACGCCGTTAACGCTGAGCATCGAGACGATGGGTGGCGTGGCAACGCCGATGATCCCGCGCAACACCACCGTGCCAGTTCGCAAGAGCGAAATCTTCAGCACGGCCGAGGACAACCAGAGCGCCGTGGATGTGAAGGTGTTCCAGGGCGAGCGGCCAATGGCCAATGACAACAACCTGTTGGGCCAGTTCCGGCTGGAAGGCATTCCGGCCGCACCGCGCGGCTTGCCGCAGGTGGAAGTAACGTTCGACATCGACGCCAACGGCATCATCAACGTGACCGCCAAAGACAAGGCGACTGGCAAGGAGCAGCACGTCAGCATCACGGCCAGCACGAACCTGAGCAAGGCCGACATTGACCAGATGGTGCAAGAGGCGCAGAAGAACGCCGCGGCCGACGAGAAGCGCAAGGAATTGGTTGAGGCGCGTAACATCGCCGATCAGACGGTGTATTCGGTTGAGAAGTCGTTGAAGGATATGGGCGAGAAGGTGAGCGGCGAAGATCGCGCTCGCATCGAAGGCCAGATCAACGACCTGCGCGATGCGCTGAAGACCGAGGACACCAATCGGATCAAGAAGGCGACCGAGGCCTTGCAACAGGCCAGCGCCAGCATCTATCAGGCAGGTCAACAGGCCGGTGCTCCAGAGGGCACCGCTCAGGCCGAGCCGGGTAATGGCAAGCCGGATGAGGGTGTGGTCGAAGGCGAGTTTCGCTCGGTTTAATTAGCGTAACTCACATGTCAGACGTCTGACATCTCATACGGGGCGAGTGGTTTGAAAGCCGCTCGCCCCGTGCTTGTTTTCCAGACCGCATCGGCCCTCAGCTGTTCCGCCAGTCACCTGACCAGTTCTTACAAGTCAAGTCACTGTCGCTTCGGGTGTATGCAAAGTCTAGACTTTCTTTGTTAATGTGACTTGCTACTCACTGTGAAACGAGCGTACCAACGATATCTTCGTAGGGGACGACCGGCGGTCGCCTCCTACGATGCAAAACTGGCCTTCGAATAGTGCTGTGGCTTTGGTAGCAAGTCGCATTGTTACTACTTTTCTATTTTTTGCGTAATGTGTACAAGGAGTCGCCGTTTTTAAGCTCATCGTTGTTCCTCTCGATGGATCACGGCCCAGTGAAGCGATTCTTCCGTTTGTCGAAGCACTCGCCAGATCCGATAACGCTCAATTGTTACTAGCCGAGGTCATTACGCCATCCTCAGCTTATTGGGAGTGGTCCAGCCCGGCATTAGCACAAGCCGTGGTGCAGGATGTGCAGGCAGCGGCCACAAACTACCTCAGAGGCAAGGCCAGCGAACTCGCACAACGCGGCTTAAATGTCCATATTGTTGTATTAGAAGGCTTTAACCCTGCAGAAGCCATTCTTGAATATGCCGCCCAGGGACAGGCCGATTTGATTGCAATGTCGACCCATGGACGTGGTGGGTTGGCGCACGCGGACATGGGACGCGTGGCCGACGGCATCGTTCGACACGCGAGAGGTCCTTTATTGTTGGTGAATCCAAATGCCTATAACTGTGGCGTGGCAAAAGAGTCGTATTTGAAATGGATCATTCCAGATGAGATGTATGAGATTAGACAATAAAGTTGCGGTGATTACCGGTGCCGGCTCAGGGATGGGTCGCGCCATGACCCACATTCGAATTCGTAGCCACAATTTTGCCAGGGAGCGGGATAATTTCAGTCGGCATGAGCAACAGCACCCTCAAGATTAATTCCGATCGGCTCCTCAACGACATCAACACACTGGCCACGTTCACCGAGCCAGACACGCCCGGCTGGACGCGGCGCTTTCCCAGCGATGCGTATATTCGCGGCCGGCAGTGGTTGCGCAAACGCTTCGAGCAGGCCGATCTCGTCACTCACATCGACGTGGGCGGCAACCTCATCGGCACCCTGGCCGGTCGTCAACCCGACGCGTTGCCCATGCAGTCCGGCTCGCACACCGACACCGTGATGGGCGGGGGCCGCTATGACGGCATCCTCGGCACGCTGGGCGCGCTGGAGGTGGCTCGGGCGATTCAAGAGGCGGGCATCACCCTGCAACACGCATTCAATATCGTGGACTATCTGGGCGAAGAACCCAACAACTTCGGCATGAGCTGCACGGGCAGCCGCGTCATTGTGGGCGATTTTGAGCGGGAGTGGTTGACGCGCGAGACCGCCGGCCGCACCTTTGCCAATGCCTTCCGCGAGATGGGCGGCGATCCTGACCAGTTTGAAACCCTGGGCGCATTTGATCCGTCGCCGCGCGCGCGAAAACTACACGCCCACTTCGAGCTGCACATCGAGCAGGGGCCGGTGCTCGAAGCCAGCGGCATGCACCTCGGCGCAGTCAGCGGCATCATCGGCATCAAACGCGGCGTGTTTGAGTTCGAGGGCCGGCCCGACCACACCGGCAGCACGCCCATGACCATGCGTGCCGATGCGCTGGCAGCTGCGGCCGAGGTGATCCTGGAGACTGAGCGCGCGGCCAATGAGACGCCGGGCAGCGTCAGCGCCGTCGGCCGCATCTTAAACGAGCCAAATCAAATCAATGTCGTGCCAGCGCATGTGACCTTTGTGAGCGAGGTGCGCAATCTGGACAAGGCCGTGATCTTGCAGTTGTGGGCGCGGGTGGTGCGGATGGCCGAGCGGGCCAGCACGGCACGCGGTGTGCAGATGCGACTGCATACCGTGGGTGAAACCGAGCCGGTTATTCCACAGCCCTGGCTGTATGCGTTGGTGCAACGCGAGTTACATGCATTGGACGCCAGGACCATGACCCTGCCCAGCGGGGCCGGCCACGACAGCAACCACATGAGCAAGGTGTCGCCGGTGGTCATGCTATTTGTGCCGAGTGTAGGCGGCCGCAGCCATTGCCCGGAGGAATACACCGCGCCGGAGTTGTTGGCGCTGGGGGTGCAGGCGCTGGCAAACTGCGTGTTGGCGGTGGATGGTGTAGAGATTTAGCAGCGGAATCGTCGACGTCGACGTCGACGTCGACGATTCAGAATTACGCGTCACACACTTCGAACGCCGCGCGCAAGGACTCAATCAAGTCGCCCTTCGGCCGATACTCATGGCCGAGAAAGAGCGAGTAGCCCGTATCTGAAATGGCCTTGCAAATGCCGCGGTAGTTCATCTCCTGGGTGTCGTCCAGATCATTGCGGCCGGGATTGCCGGCCGTGTGAAAATGGCCGATGTGGGCGATGTTCTCGCGAATCGTGCGGATGATGTCGCCCTCCATGATCTGCATGTGATAGATGTCATAGAGCAGTTTCACATTGGGGCTGTTCACCCGCTTCATCACATCCACACCCCAGGCCGTGTGGTCGCACTGGTAGCCGGGGTGGTCCACTTTGGAGTTAAGCAGCTCCAGGTTGAGATTAATCCCGGCCTGCTCGGCCATCGGCGCAACCCGGCGAAATCCTTCCGCCGTCGCCTCGCGTGCGTCCTCATCGCTCTGGCCCTCGTTCACGTTGCCGCTAAAGCAAATGAGGCCGGCGACGCCGTACTTTTTGGCCAGCTCAATGCTTTCTGCCAGTTCATCCTCGATGCGAGCGTGATTGCTGCGTTTGTTGAGGCCGTCGGGCAGGCTGCCATGACCGGAGAAACTGGCAATTTTGAGGCCCGCGTCCAGCGCCGTATTGCACCACTCGTCGAATTCAGGGCCACGGCCCCAAAACTCGGTGGCCGCGTAGCCGATCTGTCTGGCCTGCTGAAATAGCTCGCGCAACGACATCGTCTTGGGTTGATAGAGCGGATAGCAGAAGGATTGCTGAATCATGCCAGCCAGCTTACGCGACTTGGGCCGATCAGACAACGTGGAGGCGTGTCCAAAAGTCAGACTTCTGAAGAAGTCTGACTTTTTTAGCGATGGCTCTAGTCGGCCTGAAGCACGCTCGCGATAAAGATACGATATTTGTAGTCCGGCGGCGGCGGCAAATCGGGCAACGTGAAACTGCCGATGTAGATCAGATCATCTTTGGCAGGCTGGCCATTCTCGGTCGCCGGCCAGCGCGCAAAGCCCTCTTTGTCGTAGATGCCGGCATACAGCTTATATTCGCCACCCGGCGCATCGGCCGGCACCACAATCTGGTGCACCTGATCCATGCCATCACCGGTGCGGTAGCTCAGCGTCGAGCGCAAACCACGTTCGGGCGGGTTGTCGTCCTGGGGACAGGTGGGCCGGCATGAATCGCGATCGGTGTGCAAAAACAGCACGCCATCGCGAGTGGGTTGCGCATCCACCTGCCAGTAGGTATGGAAATTCAGCGTGACGCCGCGAGTGATGGGTTGCTCGACCGAGTAGCCCAACAGACGAACTTCACCCGCGCGCGCATCCACTGGATTCGCAATGTTGGTCGGCACCGGTGAGGGTGGATGCAATTCCACTTGCACCAAACCCAACGGCACACCGCCAAACGACACGCCATCGCGCCAACGGTTGAGCATGAGGCGATACCAACCCGGCGAGACGCTATACGGCACCGCCACGCTATACATGCCGCGCACGGGTTCACCGGCCGGCCAGTCCTTCACCGGGAAAGCGTCGGTGGCCGCGCTCTGGCGCACCGAGGCAATCTCGCTGCCGCTGAGGGTCTCCAACTTCAGTTCGGTGTCCCAACCCGGCGTGCCGGGTTGCGCCGCCTGCCAGGTCACCACCGCTTGCAATGGCTCGCCGGGTTTTACCGTCGAGGGGAACTCGGCATAATTGATCTGGACATCATCGCTACGCAAGGCCGTCCATAGGCGCAATGCGTTGGGCAGCTTGAGCGTGATCGGTGATTGAGGTTCTGGACTGGCTGCAACCTGGGTATTCGATACCACCAGCGGCGATTGCAGCGGCGCGCCCACAGGCACTCCCGAACTTGTGAGCGCAATGTCCTGCAACGGCCACTGGGTCAGGCGAACGCAGCAATCGCGCCATTCATCCGGCAATGGCATTTCGGCTACTTGAAAGTGCTCCTGCTTTGCGCCTTCGGTGGCGGCCCATTGCAGGGTGTAGGGTAATTTGGGCAAACCCAATGGCAACGGCAACACATGATCCACCCGCCAAAATGTGCCCGGCACCCACTGCGCCGGCATGGGCGAGAGATTGCCCGGCAACAGCCAGTCCCACCACACTTGTCCCTGATCCTGTAATCGAAAACTGGTGTTGATGCTGGCCAACGCGTCATCTGAGAGGGTGCTGCTGTTGCGCCGCCAGTACAGCGACACGATGGCGTTGGACTGCGGGTTGTAGCGCGCCGGTGGATGAATCTCGTACCCGGCCAATGCAACGCCAACGGCAGGCCGCAGGTCGAGTGCGCCGGGCAACGTCTGCGCCGTCGGCGGCAACTCGGAGACGACGGGAACTTCGGTATCGACCAGATAGAGCAGCACCGGCACGCTGCGAGCGGGGAAACCAAACGGGCCGTTGACGTGCATGACGCGGCGGTAATAGTCGAGCCGCGCGCCGTGCGGAACGGCCAGCCAGATGCGCCGGTATTGGGCACGGACAGCCAGGGTATACGCCAGCATCTTCGCGTCATCAGTGACCACATCATCGGGCACCGACCAGCGACCCGTGACGAAGGGGAAGCCGCGCAAATAGGGTTGCAGGGTTGCGAGATGGGTGGCCGAATCGACCACGATGACGTCGCCATCCTGCCAGTGATCTTGAATGTAGGTGGACACCCCGCGCCAGTCATCGTGCCAGGCCGGCGTGCGCGTAAAGGTATAGACCAGGCCATACGCCTGGGCAGCCACCACGCCAATGGCCAACACCACGCCAGCCGCCTTTGCCACGAGGATCGGTCGCCGTAACAGCCAGTCCACGGCACGGCCCAACAAAGCAGCCAGGGCCGGCGTCACCAAAATCAAGTGGCGAAAGCCTTGATAGTTGGATTTGAAGAAGGACAGGCCAAACCACACCAGCAGCGTCACCAGGATCGAGACCAGCAGCAAGGGCCGGGCCACCCGCGTATCGGGTCGCTCTGTCGTTTGGGGCGGCAACAGCGCCATCAGCACGCACAGGCCAGCCAGCAACCACACGCCGGCGGTGATAAACACGGCATTTGGATTCGGCACATTCAGGCCGATGATGAAACCACTGATCTGAGTCCACACCAGCGTATCGAAGCTGTGAAAGACATAGTTCATGTCGTTGCCGGTGGCCAGCCGCGCCACCAACTCGCGCACGTCGGGCAGCAGCACCAACACCACCGCAACCCCCCCGGCCGAGACCAACCCCACGCGAATAACGCGCCGAAGTCCCAGTGCCAGATTCCGCCAGTTGCGCGCCAGCACCCAGCCAGCCAGCCCGACCTGTCCAATCAACATGCCCACAAATGTGTAGTGGGTGAAGAATGCCAGTGCGATGCACACGGCCCAGGCCACCCACCATTTCACATCCCGCGCCCGCAGCCGCAATGCCCGCAACAGCGTATACATCGCCAGCGCGGCCATGCACAACACGAGCGTATACATGCGGGCTTCATGGCTATACCACTCGATGCCGGGTGAGAGGCTGATGAACACGGCCGCGACCACGGCCGCCCGCTGCGAGAAGGCGCGCCGGGCCAGCACGTACACCAGTGGCGTTAACAGCACACCCGCGCACACCGCAAACCACTTGAGCGAGAACTCGGTGTCGCCGCCGGCCAGCGTCCAGAGTTTGAGGAGAACGAAATAGAACGGCGGGTGCGTGTCGATGACGACGTTCCCATCAATGTGAACGATGTTGCGCAAAATATCGGGCAGGCTTTCGGCCAGACGCAAATACGTCGCACCTTCGTCCGGCCACATGCTGCGGCCCAGCACATCGGCCGCACGCAACACCGCCGTCAACAAGGTCAGCAGCACCATCAACGGCCCTTCTCGCATAAAAGGCCGTGTGATTGCGGGTGTGGTCGCCCTCGAACGCTGCATTGTGGTCATGTGCGGGGAGTGGTTGGTGATTAGTGGTTAGTGGTTAGTTGCTGGTTGCTGGTTGCTGGTTGCTGGTTGCTGGTTGCTGGTTGCTGGTTTGATCGAATCTCCGTTCGAACTAACCACTAATTACTAACCACTAACAACTCTGCTCTATCCCTGCTCCATCTGGGCCATCTCAAACAAACCCTCGGCCACGGCGTCAAAATCATAGTCCGGATTGGCCCGGCAAATAGCCTCACGAATGTCGAGCGGGATGGCGTCCACGCCTTTCCACGCGCCACAGATGGCACAGGCAATGGCACCGATTGTGTCGGCATCACCCGACAATTCCGCTGCCAGCAGGGCCGCGCGCATCGGGTCGCCCTCGGCCAGCGCCACCACCGCAAATGCCGCGGGAATGCTCTCGCTCGCAGCCAGTGACGTGCCAACCAGATCGAAGATCCCTTGCAGGCGCTCGGTGTCGGTGCCCACCCCATCGCGGGCAAGGCTGACGGCAAAGTCGATGCGCCGCGGCACAGACGCGCCCAGCCACACCATGCCCAATGTCGCGCCGATACTGGCGGCGTGCATGCCCGCAAAAATCACATCGCGCAGCTCGGGCATGGTCGCGCCCGAGTCTACATTGGCCGGCCCCAGCGCGCAGGCCACCGCACCCGCCACCGCAGCCGCACTGGCGCAACCCACTGTGGTGTTATGCGAGGGAATCGCCGTGAGCACCGCGTCGTGCGCGGCTGCGTCCACATCGCCGGGGTGAATCAGGCCGACGACGGACACGCGCATGGCCGCGCCGTTGGTGTCGCCACCGATGCCGGTCTCGCGCAAATCACCGCCCGCGCGCAGCTTGGCCACGGCCCGGCGTGTGCTGGGACCCACGAAGGCTACTGTATCGCCGCCGACAAAGTCATACCAGGCCACAATCGCTTTGGCCGCGCCTTCGGAGCTCACTTTGCCATCGGCGATCATTTGCCGGGCCAGAAAGATGGCCTGTTCGGTGTCGTCGGTCACCCGGCCGGCCGGCAGGCCAAAATGAACTTCGTGATCATCCGGCGCGGGGAGCAAGGTGGTGATCCTGCC
>JBBQST010000067.1:0-13005 GCA_038213625.1 Thermoflexales bacterium | reverse complement strand
TCGCATGAATGCGCCCGGGTTCAATGCGTTCTCGTTGTACTTACTTGTTGGAACCAGTTTGCCGCTGACCTTGTTTCTGGTGCCGCTGTTTTTCCTGTGGACGAAATTGGGGCTGACCAATTCGCTTTTTGGCCTCATCGTCATCTACTGGGCCACATTTTCGCCGTTGGCCACATTCCTGTTGCGCTCGTACATGGTCGCCATTCCCGCTGATTTTGAGGATGCCGCGCGCGTGGACGGCGCCAGCGACTGGCAGGTGTTGCAGCATGTGATGATCCCGATTGTGTGGCCGGGGTTTCTGACCGTGGCACTGGTCACCGGTCTGGGTGCCTGGAACGAGTACATCTTTGCCTACACGTTTATTCAAGATGAGGCTGTGAAAACCGTGGTCACCAGCTTCTCCGCCTTCACCGGCCGCTTCACCCGCGATTGGGGGCTGACCAGTGCCGGCGCCATCATCATGACCGCGCCGGTCATCATTTTCTTTCTAGCCCTGCAACGCCGGTTTATTGAAGGCCTGACTCAGGGCGGCCTGAAAGGGTAGACCCAGTCATAAATTCACCTGCCCATCTGCCCATATTCAAGGGGGAATTCCATCCAGCGAGATTTAATGGTGAATAGTGATGGTGCCCTCAAGAATGACCCGCTTGATTTCCACATGATGCGGACTGTGCTATCGGCTGATACCTCGAACACGATGTGATTGTCGACATTCGGGCGGTGTCGTTTGCGGCTCGGCTGTGTTCCATTGGGCCCACGATTCAAGACCTGAACCGCTAAGCGATGTCAGTAAAAGGCTGATCCATTTGATGTAACGGCCTACAACTTCGCCAAACGCAGCGGCCGTTTCTGACACCCGCGTGAGCGCAATTCCTATTGAAGCCGCCCTTGGAAAATCTAGCATGTAGCCGTGCTGAGTGCTTGAGAGTTAAATCCGCGCATACAGCCTTTTGCAAAAAGTAACACGTGTAGCACGATTCTGGCTGCGCGCCCAGAGAGGAATTACTCATGATTTTGCGTTTTGACAAGCTGGCCGTCGACCTCACTATGCCGACAAACCCCTCGCCCAATTCGGCTGCTGCCATTCAGGAATTACTGGGCGGTAAATTTGGCGAAATGTCCACGTTGATGAATTACACCTTTCAGTCATTCAACTTTCGTGGCCGGAGTAAGGCGCGGCCTTATTACGATCTGATCGCCAATATCGCGGCTGAGGAATACAGCCACATTGAACTGGTGAGTTACACCATTAATCTGTTGCTGAGTGGCAGCACCAAGCGCGGCACCGACCCAACTACTGCACCCCTGAAAAACGCCACAGACGCGCGCAACTCGTATCACTTCCTTGCCAGCGGCCAGACTGCATTGCCAATGGATTCAATGGGCAATCCCTGGAACGGCAGCTATGTGTTCTCCAGCGGCAACCTCAAGCTGGATCTGTTACACAACTTCTTTCTGGAGTGTGGTGCCCGGGCCAACAAGATTCGCGCCTATGAGATGGTGGACGATCCCACGGCTCGGCAAATGGTGGGCTACCTGCTGGTGAGGGGTGGGGTGCATGTGGTGGCCTACGCGCGGGCACTTGAGCGTCTGACCGGAGCCGATTTGAGCAAGCTGTTTCCCATTCCCGATATCAGCAACAAGAAGTTTCCGGAGGCGCGCAAGTTGGAAGAGAAGGGGCTTCATCGCATCATGTATCGTTTCAGTCCCACTGACTTTAAGGAATTGGACAAGGTGTGGAATGGTACCCATCCTGAAGATGGTTCTGAACTGATCGTCGAGGACACGATTCCAGAGGGCTTCGACCCACCCGATCTGCCCGAAGAGCCGCAGCTGACTGCGCCCGGCATCGATATGGAGATGTTTAACGATGTTGCCAAAAAGCTTTTTGGTAATGAGGGCGGCAAGGGCAAGTCTGCCAGAACAAAACGCAAGTAAGCACACCCGAACTGCACTGCTGAGATAAGGTTGTTTGGATAACCAAGCCGCCCAAAGGTATGATTGCCTTGGGCGGCATTTCTATTTTTCGCCACAGCACACCCACCCCAAGTTGAGTTTCGAGCATGACACAAACACCTTTTGCCTCAGAAAATATCAGCGCCGAGTTGTTGGAGAAAATCCGCAAACTGCTGAGTCTGGCCGGCAACAACCCCAACGAGGCAGAGGCTTCGGCCGCGTCGTTGAAGGCGGCTGAGCTGGCGATGCGCGCCGGGCTGTCGCTCTCCAGCGTCATGACACTGGCCGAGGATGCCGCGCTGGCTGAGGAAGACAGGGTGGTGGGCGGTGCTGTGATTGAGGATGTCGCGACCGTCAACACCTATGCGCCGCAATGGCGGCTGCAACTGCTGCACGGCCTGGCCGAAGCGATGCATTGCAAGCTGGTTGTGGTCTCCACCGGCACCGTCACCGAAAAGAAAAATGGCAAGCGCAGGTTTCGCACCGAGTCCAGCCGTTGGCGGCTCATTGGCACACCGGGCAATATTGGGTCGGTAACCGAGCTGTATCAATACCTGTCGAGCACGATTGTGCGGCTGGCTCGCGAGGCTGTTCCGCAGGCGCAAAGTGATTACGCCGAGGCACGCCAGAATCTGACTTTGCCGGATTATTACTACGACTGGCCCGAGTTGTGGACTCAGGCTGATCTCAAAAAGTGGCTGCGCAAGCACCCTGATGGCGGTCGTTACGTGCGCGATTTTCAGCCCCATGCCTTTCAAACCGCGTTCAGCGAGGCGTGCGTCTATCGTGTGGTGCAACGGGTGGAGGCGCGCGAGCAGGAGATGGCCGAACAGGGTCTGGCGAGTTCAGAGGAAGGGCCGGCGATTTCGGCATTGGTGGTGGCCGGCCAGGCTAAACAGTGGCAACAGTCCAATCAAGCCCTGTATAACAAGCTCTATCCTCCCAGCCCACATGACGACCTGCTGAATAAAAAGCGGCGCTCCCGCCGCGAGCGCGATCCGTTTGGCACGGAAGCCGGATTGCAGGCCGGTGAAACGCTGGGCCTTAATCCGCAACTTCGTGCGCGGCCTTAAAGACCGCTGAAGCCTGTTTGCATTGAGGTCAGTGCCGAGGCCGAATAATGATTGATACGGGAATATATGGACATTCATCCGTTCAATACATGGGGCTGCATGGGCTACATGGGCTACATGGGTTTTATGATCTCACGTAGTAACACACAGTTGCAACCTGTTCTGTAGGTTAATCTGTACCCACATCAATTAAATCATTCAAGTCATTCAAAAATTACGACGACAACTTTGGAGACCCTCTATGTATTCGAGCCGAATTCGACATCTCATTTCTGTGGTGGTGTTGGGGGCCAGTGTGCTGGTTCCGGCACGAGGCGTGGCCGCACAAACGTCTGTTCCCACTGGCGCTGAAGACTTTGCTGGCGGCCTCAAAAATCTGGTTCAGGTCGTGCTGCGTGCCGATCGTGCACCTGCTCCCGGCGATCTCGCAACGCTGACTTTTGCCGCGGCACCCATGATCGATGTGCCTGATTTGCAGACCGAATGGATCCTGCCCAGCGGCGCAGAATTATTGGGCGGGCCCTTGGCCGAATCCCATGGTGCGCTGACGCCGGGGCAATCGGTCAGCCTCACCCGGCAGGTGCGCTTTTTGACCACCGGTGTCTACAAGGTTGTGGCCCAGGCGCATGTGCGGTTGAGCACCGGCGCCCAGTTTGCAGCTTCGGGCGTGTTGTTTTATACGATTAAAGCCGATGGCACTTCGACCGTGTCTACCAAGGACCCGGCGGCCGTAAACCCACAGCACTCGCTGATGGAGACCGAGGTCAAGACTGGCCCGGCATTGCCTCGATCTGCTGCCCGGCCCGAAAACGTGGAGGGTGATCCGTGCTTCAATGTGACCGGCCGCATCATGCGCACCGATCGACCCATCACCAGCGCCGGGCGCGGCAATGGAGTGAGTGTGCCGGTTCGGTTTGCCAAGGTGCAGATGCGCGAGTCGGACACGCTGTTCGATGACTCGTACGGCGACACCACCACCGACGCCAACGGCAACTTCTCCTTCAGCTTCTGCGATGATGACGGCGTGTTCGATGACACACTGGAGCTGTATGTGCGGTTGCGAGCCGACCTGCGCGCAGGCGGCCGCGACATCGTCGAGGTCGAGGACAGCTCGTGGATTGACGAGGTGTATGAGTTCGACTCGGGCCAGCAAAGCTCGGATGGCGGCTCGCTCACCTTTAATCTGACCCTGAATGAAATGCAGAGCTCGGTGTTCAACATTGCTGACGCCGTTTTTGAGGCGGATCAGTTTTGGAACGCCAGCGGCGGTGCCAATGGCGGCGATGCCATATTTGGCGAGGAGAGCGAGGTGCATTGGGAACCCGGCTACGGCGACAAAGGTTCCTATTACATGTCGTTCTGGGAAGAGATCACGATTGCCGATGATCCTTCTGACTCGGATGAATGGGACGACTCGGTGATCATGCACGAGTGGGCCCACTCCTCCGACGATGAATATAGCTGCGACGATAACCCAGGCGGCCAGCACTTTGTGAACCAATTGGTCAGCGACCCGGAGCTATCGTGGGGTGAGGGCTACCCGGATTATTACCAGAGCGCCGTGCGAGCGGCGCGGGGTGATGCGGCCGGCAATTTCTATTTCGATATCAACGCCAGCGGCAACGCCGGCATCATTCTCGATCTTGAAACGTGGGATACGACCCAGCCGACCCTGGTCAGTGTCTTGAACGAATTTGCCATTGCTGCGGCGCTGTGGGATTTGAACGACACTACGAATGATGGTGGTGATCGGGTCAGTGTGGGGCATCCGACCCTGCAAAGTGTGTTCACCTCCAGCTCGTTCGAGTCGAACGGCTTCTTCGACGACACCTGCACGTTCAACACGTATATGCAGTCGTGGAAAGACATCGGCAAGCCGACGGATGGCGCAACCGCTGCGGCCGTGACCCAGAACACGGGTCTGGCCAACCCCTTCAGCACCCTGCTGGCGGCCACGTCTCTGGCCCAGGCCGATGCGGGAACTGATGGCAAAATCGCCGACCAGGCCTTCTCACCCGAGAGCGTGCTGGCACCCGAGAGCGACCCGCATTACTTCGACAACTACAAGTGGTGGAAACAACTCACCCTCATTGCTGACAACAGCGCCAGCATGGCCGGCACTAAATTTGGGGCCGTGAAGACTGTGCTGACCGAGCAGGTCAACGATCTCGCAAACGAACCCAAGGGCGTTGAGTTTGCCCTGCATACGTTTAACAATAACAGCGCCATATTGCAGAATGCGTTGGTCGGGCGCTTTTATGCCGATCAGATCGTGCCGGCGATCAACGGTCTTGGCACTGTGGGCACGGCCGATCCCAATTGTCAGGTGCAATCGCTTGGCGCGATGCTGCAGTCGTTGCCGGGCAAGCATGGCGGCGAGGCCTGGTTGTTTACTGATGGCGACTCGGGCCAGACCGATGTGAACAACCTGCGGCAGGCCCTGGCGAGCCATCAGGTGCGTGGCTCTTTCGCATTGCTGGGTGGGTGCAACTCGGCACCGGGCACAGCGCCCAACCTGGTGGGTCCGCAAAAGGCGTTCCTGGGAAAGACGGCGAACAGATCACAACCTGTCGGCATTGTGCCGTATCTGCTCACCGCCATCAGCAGCGGCGGCCAGTTCCTCTACGTGGGGCAGAACCAGATGAGTGACGTGGCCGACATTATGCGCGCGCAGTTGACCCACAGCGCGGGCGCGGGCCGCTGGAGTGATTACGTAAGCGATTCACAGACCTATGTCGTGGACAAACTGTCGTCGTGGGAATACCAGTGGCAGGAGTTGAGTTCGGGAACCGTGCCAGGTGTTGTGTTTGGGCAGAGTGTCACTTTCAACCAGCCCTTCACCTATTGGGATGTGCCGCGCACCGGCGCACAATTTTCGCCGAATGGCTATGCCATACTGGGCGGTTCTGTCATTCCCAACCCTAGAATCGAAAATACGACGCTGCCCAATCCGGCTGTCCCCAACAACGCGATTTATCCGCTGTGGGATCTGACGAGTTGGGACTATCTGATTTGCGCGGCCCAAGCCGAACAAGCGAATGGGCCGGCCTCGCCAGACGCGCCAGCCTGCGGGGGTGAACAGGCTTTTGCATATTCATTGCAGACCAACAATCTGGTCACAATGGAGATGACAGGCACCGTTTATCCCAGCAGTCACAAACTCGGCTATCAGATCATTCTGAACACGCTGACTGGCGAGATTCGCTTTCAATACCGCTCGAACCAGCCGAACTTTGCCAGCAGTGCAACGATTGGTCTTGAAAACAACACCGGGGCGCTGGGTGTGCAGGTGAGCTACAACGATGCCAGCGGCGCATCGGACGGCATGGGTTACAAGTTCACACCGGCACCGCCACAGCCCAGCAAAATCTATACCGTGCCGGTAGATAGCGCGATGAGTAGCGTCGGCTTTTTGCTCACCGGCTACAGTGGAAGTTTTGATCCCCTGGCCCCCAGCGTGCTTCGGCCCGATGGCAGCGCGATTTCGTGTGCAGATACGGCCCATGTGTTGTGCCTGAATCTGGGTCTGGTGCAGTATGTGCAGGCCGATGTTCAGGGCCAAACCGGCGTGTGGACAGCAACGGTAAGTGCCGGCCCCAGCGGCGCAGGAACGTTCTCGTTCAGCAGCATGGCTTTCAGTCCCATCTCCGTGGATAGCCCCAGCGATCACTCACGCGCCACGGCGGATACATCGGCGTTATTGATCAACCTCGGGCAGGCAATCAGCAGCAACACGGTGCAGGGCTGGTTGCAACAGCCTAATGGTGCCCCATTGTGCGCGCCATTCTCGTTGTTCGATGACGGCGCGCATGGCGATGGCCGAGCGGGCGATGGCCGATTTGGCTCAGCCGCGTTTATGGCGTGCCCGGCTGGCACTGGTTACCTGCATGTAAAGGGAACCCACAATGGGACAAATTTTGAACGCGTTGATCCAGTGCCGTTTACATTCCAACCCATTCGAGTGACCTCATTGGGCGATGGTGTGGTTCTGGGTGCTAACACTTCCATGAACTTCAGAATTCAAAATTACGACATTGTGCAGCACTGCTATCGTGCCAACTGGCAACTCCCCGAGGGCTGGACGTCGAGTATGAATCTCTCACTTTCCGAGACCCTGGTGGGCGTCTGTGTAAGCTCTGGTAACTCCATCGTCAAAACCTTGGTCGTGACGCCGACGGCGGGCTTGCCGAGCGGCGCAACCGGTGAGGTTCACCTTAGCTTTAATGAGCGCGAGCAGGGCATCATGAGTGATAGCGCCACGGCCAAAGTCACCCGCTATAACATCGCGAACCGCATCGAAATTGTCAACGAGTTTTTCCACAACTACATCCGGCCCAACAACGTGGACACCGCGACGTTGAATGTGGCCGTGACGGATGCGCAGGGTGTGAATGTGGTCGATGGGACGAAGGTGCAGCTGGTCTCATCCTTGGGCAGCGTGAGCCCGGCGACAGGTGCAACCCTGAATGGTCAGATCCCGGTGACGTTTACAGCCGGCACGATTGAGGGCGATGTCATTGTGACTGCGACTGAAGTGGCGACGGGAATCCAGGCCACAACGACGCTGCACATTCACGCGCCGGTGCCCGACCGCATCGATCTGGTGGCCTCGCCGCAGGTGCTGGACGAGAACGGCACGAGCTCGGCATTGCTGGCCACGGTGTATGACCGGTGGAACAACCCGATGCCCAATCAAACCGTGCGCATCGGTGTTGAAGGCGATGGACAGGTGGGCACGGTGAACGGCGCCGAAGTCCTCACTGGAACGACGAATGCGCAGGGCCAGATTGTCGGCAACTATGCCAAGGGTGATGCCGTCATGCCTGTGGGTGTGCGGGCCGAATTGTTGGATGGCCCTGGCTTCACCGTCATCCACGAGGATCGCGAAGTCATCGCCATCGGCAAACGCATCTATCTGCCGGTGCTCCAGCGCTAGGCAAGTAGGCCGGCAAAAATAATTTGCGCGTTGTGTATCGTAGGGGCGCGGCGGTTACGCCCGCATGCTGCGCCCCTACGAAGGTCTCCGACGTCAAGCCCTGGCGCGCTTGAGGACTGAGCCGAGATTGAGATTGACGATGGCGATGCTGCCGAGAATCATGAGTGCGCCGATGACCAGCCGCGCGTCCACCTGCTCGCCGAGGAAGAGGGCCCCCAACACCAGCCCGACCACCGGAATGATGTAGGTGACCATGGATGTGCGAGCGGCACCTAATGCGGCCACGAGTGGATAGAAAATCAAATATGCGCCGAAGGTGTTCACCAACCCCAGGGCTAGGATTGCACCCAAAACACGCGGCTCTAATTGGTCGAGCGCGACAGGGGGTGTGACGCCGACGACCGGGCCAAGGTAGGCGATGAGGCCGGTGACGATGGCGGCCACCAGCATCGCACCGGCCGAGACGACCAGCGGATCGAGCCGGTTCTGCATAGCCTTGCGCCCATAGGTGCCACCGAGCGCGTAACAAAACGAGGCGACCACGATGGCGAGCTGACCCAACAGGTGCAAGGTCGAGTCCACCCCTGTCGTATCTGTGCCGGTGCTGCGGCTGGCCAGCACGATGACGCCGAGGAAGCCGATGATGAGGCCGGCAATTTTGCGCAGGGTCATGCGCTCATCGGCGAAGGCAAAGTGCGCGACCACCAGGGTGAACAGCGCGGCGGTGCCCTGCAACACGCTGGCCAGGCCGCTCTCGATCTGGATCTCACCCCAGGTGATGAACGCAAACGGCAGCACCGTGTTGACGATGCCGAGGAAGAGCAGATCGCGGATGCTACGCCAATCGGTGGGCAGGCGTTTGCCACGGGCATATAGCACCCCGGTGAGGCCGATGGCGGCGATGGCGGTGCGAATGAAGACGAGTTGAAAAGGCGGCAGTTGTTCGACGCCGATGCGAATGAACAGGAACGACGAACCCCAGATGAATCCCAGGATCCAGAAGCCGGTCCAGGCTTGTTTAGTGGTCATAGCGATGCATGATAGGCCGTAGTGCGAACTGGGCCATCAAATTCTTGCGGTTATCGTTGGGATGTAAAAGCCTCACGAAGTAAGTCGGCAAAAGAAATATTGGGCGGCAGAATCAGAACGGATTTTGGACAGGATGACAGAATTTACAGAACCAGGCAGACTGAAAAGCGCTGTATTTTGTTCATTTTGTCCAAAATCCATTCCGAGGGCTGAGCCGCTGTGTTTGACCAGGATTTTTAACTACTGAACCTACCTGATTACCTTAGGTTTTCGTCTTTATGCTGGAATGGAGGCTTTAGCCGACTCTGCGTTCCCGCCTGCGTACCCGAGCAGGCTGAAGCCTCCATTCCAAAAACCTGAGGTAATCAGTGAGCCTACTGAGCACCCGCCAATTGAATCAAATTGAGCAGCAATTGGTCTGCGGCAGGATGCGTGCCGATGTGGTTCAAAAGCTGCAAGGTGCTGAGGATGATTTTGCCCTGACCCAGTGAATAGGTCGAGACGATGAGCCCGGATGTGTAGCCGCCGGGGCAGGTGTAACCCACTGCGAAGGCCGCTGCGGCCACGTCTTCGGGAACATCTTGATCGATGATGAGTGAATTGGGAATGACGGGGCCGTAGTAGTCCCAGTCCATGATGCCGGCGGCTGGCAGGCCCTCGAACACAGCATGAACCTTGGCCACACATTCCTTGTGATACAGATAGTCGTGAAAAAGCGTGAACTTCAATCGATCAGATAACAAGGGCAATCGGCCCAGCGATGCTTCACCCTGCTTCAATGATTCAGGTGTCAGGACAATGGCGCTGGCACCTTGCGAGATGTGCCGCAATAGCGTTTCCCACTGTGCGTCAGTGGACTCGATCTTTGATAGATCGCCTAACACAATGACCTCGACTGGGATGTTGCTTGATTCACCCAGTGGGATGCACATGATGTTGTGGCCGCTCAGCCACGTGATGACGGCATCGCTCAAACCCCATTGATGAATCGTGCGTGTCACCGGCAAAGACGGTGCGGGTTGCGAGACATGAAACTTGAGCCGGCCACCCGCTGGTGCTGCGCCGCGGGTCATGTTGGCCACCAACTCATAGGTGCCGCTGGGCACTTGCAGGGTCACTTCGGCTTTCAACACCGGCACTGCCAATGGGCCCAACTGGCCAGGTGCGGGCGCTGGAATTTCCAGAGTCACTTCACTTTCCCACACGATGCCCTGACGGCCCACGATGCGCAATTGCACAGGGTAATAGCCGGCCGCGAGCACATCTTCGTTCGCTAATACGGCGTCCACCGTGAAGGTTTGGCCGCTGTAGACGTGCATCGGCTCGATGAACAGGCACCAGCGCAACGGTGCCCAGCCATCCATCAACGCATCGGCGATGCCGGGTTTTAGCTCGCGCCAGAAGGTCCATGCACCTTCGCCGGTCATGCCGTGGTCGAGCATGCCGGTGAGGTTGTAGCCGCAGATTTTGGGGTTGGCGCGTATGGCATCGAAGCCGATCAGCCGTTGGCGGGCGTGCAGGCGCTGGCTGTCTTGCAGCATATCCTCGGGGAAGGCATATGCGCCGGCCATGTTGTAACGCGCCCAGTCTGCAATCAAACCCTCGGCCATGCCGCGCATCAGCACGGCGTCCTCTGCTTCCAGATTTACACCATGCTGCTCATACAGGCGAAATTCGCGAATGGCATTGAGCGTGCTGCCGATGCCATATTCCGAGAGAAATACAGGCTTGCTGTTTTGGCCGACGGTGCGCAACCAGCGAATGACGTAGGGTGGATGTGGCGCGGGTGGATAGGCATGCACATCGCCGGCGTCTTGAATATAGGCCAGGATATCGCTGCTCCAGGTGTCGGGGACATCCGGCGCATCCGGGGCCTCGCCGCCCCAGACGTGCTCCCACACCGCGCTGTCGGGGTTGCTGACAGAGCCGATGCTGGGTTGGGCATCCCAGCGGCCGCTGCTCAGCAGCACCAGCCGCGACACATCCAGCGAGCGCACCAACGCTAGAGCCGCCACGGCATGCTTGAACACCGGCCCATTTTTGGTTTCGTTCAACATGCCCCAAATCGTGACGCAGGGATGGTTCCGATCGCGCAGGATCATCTCGCGCACCGACAGATCAAAGCGTGCGGCCATGTGCGGCGAGTCTTGCAGCAGCCAGGCGGCCAGCGATTCCTCGTAGACCATCAGGCCAATCTCATCGCATAGGTCCAGTTGCCAGGGATGAGCCATGCCGGAGATGAAACGCACCATGTTGAAGCCCAGCGTCTTGGCCAGCATCAGATCGCGGCGCAATAAATCCGGCGCTTCGTGGGGATCTACGACCTGACCAATGGGCGTGTGGTTGCCGGTGTGCGTGCTGCGCAGGAAGATTCGGCGGCCATTGAGATGGAAGAAGCCGTCCACCACCCGGAAATCGCGAAAGCCAAATTTCGCCGAGCGCTGCTCGTATTCACCGGTTTTTCTACGAAACTGCGCGGTCACTCGGTAGAGATGCGGGTCGTGTAAATCCCACACTCTGGGTTGAGGAATTTGCAACTGCGCGACGATTTCGATCTGACCCACCGGCACTGTCTGATGCGTCTGCATCGACGCCAGCACTTCACCGCCGTTGGATGTCTCGACCATCCACACCAACTGGATGCCGCGTTCCTTGTTGCTGGTATTGATGAGATGGGTCGAAATCGTAATGATGCCGGTAATTGGGTCGGGTTGGACGTGCAAGTCTTCGATCCGCAGCATCGGCACCAGCAGCAGTTCGACCGACTCCATGATGCCACCCACGTTGTAGCTGCCGCCCACATACTGCGGCACGGTCTTGTTGCGGTGCGGCGTCTCGGCCAGCACAATGCCGTCGATGAGCTCGTTGGTGGGATTCAGGACACGCACGGCCAGCAGGTTGGTTGCATCTCGTCGAATGGCCGAAGTCACATCCAGCGTAAACGGGGTTTCACTCCCTTCGTGGCCGCCGACGAAGGTGCCGTTGAGCCAGACTTCGGCGGCATAGTCAACGGCCCAAAAGCGCAACAAGGCCGTGGCGGTCGTTTCATCGTTCGCGGGGTATGACGCTTCAAAGCTGCGCCAATACCAGACCACGCCGTGGTAGCCGGGAAAGTATTCCTGGAGGGGGTAAGGGACAGAGGCTGTGACGGACTCGGCGCGGGGTTGTTTGAACCAGGCTTGATCGCGGCCTTGGTTTTCGGGGTCGGTGGCGAGTTGCCACTGACCATCAAATGAAATCATCATGTTTTATGATCGTACAGCGTTGTAGGCTGGAAAACATGAATCTTCATGAATGAGATGAATCCTTTTTAAGGTCAGTCCCTGATTACCTTACGTTTTCGGAATGGAGGCTTCAGCCGACTCTGCGTACCCGCCTTCTGGCCGGAGTCGGCTGAAGCCTCCATTCCACAGCGAAAACAAAAACGTCAGGTAATCAGGATCAGCCTTTAACGGCGCCGGCCAACGCCGAGCGTACGAACAGCCGTTGGAACACGAGATAGACCACGAGCAGAGGCACAGTCGCGAACAGGAGGCCGGAGTAGGTGGCTTGCAGATTGGTGGCGAAGGTGCCGGTGAATGCATTGACGAGTGGGATGACGGTGAATTTGTCGGGGCTGAGAAAGAGGAAGCCGTTCAACAAATCATTCCAGATGACGGGCAGGCTGATGGAGGCATACACGGCAAACGGCGTCTTGGCCAAGGGCAGCAATACGCGAAAGAAATAGGTGGGCAGATTGCCGCCGTCGATCTCGACCGACTCGCGCAGATCGACGGGAATGGTGGCTGCATAGGTGGTGAACACCATGGTCGAGAGCGCGCCGCCTTTCACATATAACAAGATTAAAGCCAGATAACTGTCATACAAATTGAGCACTCGCGTCATGATGAGATACGTCGGCAAAATAATCATGATCGGTGCAATTGCAATTTGCAATAGATACAGGTAGTAGACCCAGGTGTGCCAGCGCTTGCGCAAGCCGGCCAGCACAGAGCCCGTCGCCAGGCCAAG
>JBBQST010000066.1:0-13053 GCA_038213625.1 Thermoflexales bacterium | reverse complement strand
TGTCGTGTGCTCGTCGGATCGCGTCCGATGGCGGCATTGGGTCTATCGTCGGCGTGTTCGTGTGTGTGGGCGGGACTGTGGCCGTGGGCGGCACAGCCGTGTTGGTCGGCGTGCTTGTGGGTGTGTTGGTTGCCGTGGACGAAGGCGTGGCCGTTGAGGTTGCAATATCAGTTGGTTTTGGGTTGCCAGGCGTTCCGCCCGAGGTTCCTGGGCCGGTGGTGGTGGTGATAACGAGAGCAGGTCCCATTTCGGACGGCGGTTCTGTCGTAATGAGGATGACATTGACCGTATCGGTGTTCACCCCAGTGTTGCTCACGGATTTATCATCCGCTTGATTTTGGGGCGTTCCTGACGCTGCCTGTTGGCTCGACATCGCAAAGCTGGGTTGCGGCCGCGCCGCGAACACCAGAGTGGCCAGGGCAAGGAAGACGGCAAAGCACAGCCAGCACACAGCTAGCCGTAGACGAGAAGCAGGTTTGAGGCGATGGGTGAAGATGTGAAAGGCACCAAAACGCATCTGCTGCTATTGTAATTGAATAACTGCCGTTTACTAGAATGTCAGACCTGCGCAACTGTTACAAAATCGCACAAGATACCCTATGTAAGCGATTTCTCAGCCCTCTCTTCTAAAATAATGGCTCGTACTGGCGTGTTCAGTGTTCAAGGAGCATCCTATTTCGACTCAAATTCATGCACTCAACCCCAATGCCCCAACGGCGGCATTCGAAGTTGGCGTGTATTCCTTTGTCGAGCACACTTCTGATGTGCCATCTGTGCCATCTGGAGACGCCATTAGCCCGGCCCAGCGTCTGAGCAACCTGATCGAGACCATCGAGCTGGCCGATCAAGTGGGCCTGGATGTATTTGGCATCGGCGAGCATCATCGTCCCGAATTTCTCGCCTCAGCCCCGGCCGTGGTTCGTTCATCGAGTCTTTCCCCCTCTTCGGCTACGACCTGCACGACTACAACGAGTTGTTCACCGAGAAACTAGAGTTGCTGCTCAAGTTGCGCGCGCACGATCTTGCGCCTGACTCGGCTGCAAAACATCTCTCCTCCAACGGCGGCCACTGGCCGCCGTTTTTGTTATCTCAAATATGGGAGTTTTTGGCCCAGTGTTGAGATAAAACGCGTTGTAGTTCCTCGCCTCGTTTTCTATCCTTTTGGTGTGGTTCGTGCCTTTGCCGAAGACGCAACACGATCCCAGGAGGAAGAAAAATGGTTATGCGCTTCTTACACGTGTGCCAGCACGGATGGACTCGGCTCTGGCACACGTTGCACCGGCGCTTCGATGATCCGGTGCGCGGCAACCCTTTGCACGAAGCGTGGGATCAACATGGCGATCCATTGCCGCGCATCAGCCCGGAGGAACTTGCTCACGCATCTGGTTTTGGCCGTGGCGTGCACGCGCGAGGCGTTTAAGTCTGCTTGAACTTGAGAACCCAAGTGGAACGTCATCGCGTTCCATTTAGGGTCTATTTAGAACTGGGGGAGATTCAACATGCGAGGAATGAACACACCTAACGTTTTTTTACATGAAGCTACGGCCCTGGCCCGCGCTCTGGCCATGACGACGGCCCTGCTCATGTCGTCGCTGGGATTGGCCGCGCCTGCTCACGGCGCTGCACCCGCATCACCTGCCACTGCGCGGCCCGCGACTGCGCGGCCTGCTGCAGCCGATGTCGCTGGTACCACCTGCATCAATTTTGAAGACCTGATCGTCGGCACGATCTATCCCATCAATTCAGGCTTCACCAGTAACGGCACGTCTATCAGTGTGAAGCCGTTGGACTACTTCACCGCCAGCCCCGTTGCGGGCGGCCAGAGCGAGGTGGAGAATGCAAATCGTGCCGGTGGCGGTGGCAAGAACATTGGCCTCAGCGATGCCGATCTCAACATCAGTTACACCGTGCCCATCTCGGGGCTGAGTATTCTGTATGGCGATTACGGCGTGGGTGTGGGAAGCCGGGTCAATCTCGTCATCAACAACCTAAGCACCGCCGGCGTGCATATTCGAGATTTTGACGGCGTGGTGCGCGGCGGTGTCACCGTCCACGTGTACGAAGATTTGAACGGCCACACCGGCCGCATCGTGCTCAGCGGCGATGTCGCTCACATTGCCATTGGCGGCACCGACCTCGCAGTGGACGCGATTTGCAACCTGCCGCCGCCGCTGCCCCGCACCGCGTTCGACCTGGGCGATGCGCCGGATAGCGACAACAATCATCCAGGTGTGGCTGTAAACACGGCCTATCCGGGTGTGCCGGGGCGCTTCCCGACTGTGTGGGATGGAACCCCGGCCGGTGCGGGCACGGGTCCCAGACATGACCTGAGCTCGGACGTGGTTTTTCTGGGCTTTGGTGTATCCGGTGAAAACGAGGCGGATCGCGGACCAGATCAGGACGGCGTCCACAATATCTTGGAAGGCGGCCTCGACACCAGTAACAGCGATACCCGGGATGACGGCTGGCTAAACCCGCTGACCCGCATGAACCATTGCCAGACCACGATCCTGAAAGTGCGAGTCAGCCGTGGCTTTAATCCACCGGCGACGCCCATATTTCTGAATGCCTGGTTCGATGGCAACCGCGATGGCGATTGGGCCGATAGTGATGTATGCGCCGACGGCTCATCGAATGCCGAGTGGATCATTCAAAATCAGCTCATCAATGTGTCGGCCATTACCCCTGGCAGTTACGAAGACTTTAGCATCGTGACTCGCCAGGTGTTCAATCTCACCCAAGGTCAACCTCACTGGCTGCGGTTTACGCTGGCCGGCATTCAATCGCTCGCCGCGACGAGTGCCGTTCCTGATGGTCGCGGTCCCGATGCGCCCCAGTTTTATGAATATGGCGAGACGGAGGACTACAAACAGGATCTGGCTGAAGCGCCTTTTCCCGGCACACTTACCCTCGCCAAATCGGCCCTTTTGCCGGCCAATCCCCACGGTGGCGATCCAGTGATTTATCGCATCGATCTGGAGCACGTGGGCGGCTCCGCGCCTGCCATCACCACGCTGCGCGACCGTCTGCCAGAGGAGGTGAGTTTTGTGGGGCCGATCAGCGTGACCGCGATCACCGGCACGGTGTCGCCGTTGAATGCCACGTTTATCAGCAACACCGTGCAATGGAGCGGCGAGCTGGAACCGGGTGCCAAACTGCGCCTCATCATTCCCGCGCGAATTAACCCGTGCGTCGGTGCCGACAAAACCATCACCAATGTGGCGCGTGCCGAGAACACCGACGGCTCGCTCATCCGTGACGATCGTGTGTTTACGGTGGGTTGCTCGCCGCCACCCAATGTCGATGTCAACAAACGCATTTTAAGATTGGGCCCCACCGGCGCAGTGGTTGCCGACACCGAAGCCAGCGTGCTGCCCAATGATGACATTGTGTTTCGTTTCACCGCCCGCAACAACGGCACCGAGACTGCATCTGTGTTTGTGCGCGATGAAATGCCAGTAGGTCTGGAGACGGCTGGCAGCAATCCGTTGGTGGGGAAGGGCCGGTTGGAGGTGCAACCGGGGTTGACGGCGACGCTGGATATTCGCGCCCGAGTGACCGCGCCCTGTGGCATCGGCCGCGTCATCACCAATGTGGCCCAATATGTGGCCGTGCCTGGCACTGCGGTGCAAGTGTCTGCATTCGACCTGCCACCGACGTTGCCGCGCAATCCCACCAACGAAGTGACCCTGCGATTGCACTGCAATGAATTGGGCGATGCGCCCGACAGCACCAATCACTTCGGCGTCGCCATGGCGGCCTATCCGGCTGTGCAGGCCAACTTCCCAACTGTGTTCGATCCCGCCACCGGCGCAGATCAGGGACCGTTGCACCGCAATTCCAATCCGTTCCACCTGGGGGTCGGCTTCAGCATTGAGGCCGATGCGGATGTGCTGGTCGATCAAGACGGCGTGCGCAATCTGGTGCCGCTGGCCAATAACCCCAACAACGATGTCTTTGACGACGGCACGCTGATGAGCCGGATCACCTTCAGCGATTGCGCGACCACGACCATTCCGGTGCGCGTGTTGATCGGTCCGAATGCGGCTGCATTCTTCGCCGCGCATGTGGGCAATGGTCAGGGCTATTTGAACGTGTGGGTCGATGGCAACCGGGATGGCGATTGGGCCGACGTGCGTGAGTGCGTGACGCCGAATGGTTCGCGACCGGCCTTCGAGCACATCGTCATCGACCAGCAAATCAGCCTGGCGGCGCTGGGTGCGGGCTTGCACACCATCAATGTGCCTACTGGGCGGGCGCCGTGGCCGAGCGCGTCTGCGGACAAACCCTCCTGGCTGCGCGTGACGCTGAGCGAGTTGCCGTCCAACAAGACATTGGTGTTGAACGGCGTGCCGTATGGTGATGGCCGTGGCTTCGCGGTGCCGTTTGTGACCGGCGAGACCGAGGACTATCTTTGGCGCGCCGTGAACGACACGGCCAATGGCCCCGATGTCACGATTCGCAAGCGTGGAGCCATGCGCATCGACAGCGGCGGACCCGTCATCAGTGGCACGGCCACCAGCACCGACCACGTGGTGTGGCAGATTCAATATGCCAACCTCGGCACGGTTGACGCAACAGGTGTGCAAGTGGTGGATGATTTGAACCAGGCCGGCAACAAAGCTGGTTTGAATATCACGACGGTGCCGCCGGTGTCGTACACCCTGAGCGGCAACGCGTTGACGTTCAATGTGGGCACATTACCTGCCGGTGCCAGTGGCAACATCATGGTCGAGTTGAGCCGACAGCTTGCGCAGCGCATCTATACGAACACTGCCAGCATCACGGCCACCAACGACATCGACGCAGGGAATAACACGGACCAGGCCGAGGTGAAGCACAAGTTTCTGTCCCCACCGTTGTTGCTCAATCCATTGGATGGCACCACCTGCGATGGTGACTTCACCGGCGTCAACACCCTGCTCGGCATTACCACCGAGGGAGCCATGGTCGATGTCTATGTCGATGGCGTGCTGACCGCGACGGTGCCCGCCGGCGGTTCGGGCTACTTCCGGCACGACATGGTCCTGCCGGACGGCGAGCACACGCTGTATGCCGTGGCGCACTTGAACGGCCACGACAGCGTAGGCGAGTCGCGCACGGTCATCGTCAATCGCGCGCTCACATGGGACCCGCTCAGCCTGCGCTTTATCGACAGCCTCAATCGTCGCTTCCGCCCGGTGGATGCCGATGGCCGCACCGATGAAACCGGCTGGGTGCCGCATCTCACTGCCAATACCGTTTACACCGTGTCGGTGCGGGTGTGCTGCGAGTCGCCCATCGCCAGCGTCTCGCTCAATGTCAGCGGCACGCTGATTGCCCTCACCGACCCCGACGGCAACCAGGTCTTCCAGGGCGTCTACACCACGCCGGGCACCAGCATCACCTCGATTCCATTTGGCCTGACGGTGGACTGTAACGGGGCCACATCGCAAGTGCCGGCGAATGTGTTGATCGACCCGGCTGGTGTCGTCTACGACAGTGCTACCGGCGCAAAACTGGGCAATGCAGCGGTGGTGTGCATGGCGCAGGACCCATCGGATGCAACGAACTACAGCGTGTGGCCGGCGGCGGACTTTGGTCAAACCAATCCGTTTATCACCCAGGCCGATGGCGCGTTTAGCTTCCTCACGCCTCCCGGCACCTATCGGCTGGATGTGAGCCGCAGCGGCTACCAGCCCTATCGCTCACCCAATCTGCAAGTGGTGGACGTGCCGGTCAACTTCGATGTGCCGCTCTCTCCGGCCATCGCCGAGCCGGCGGCAATGACGATCACGGTTGGCAGCAATGGATATACACCAGCCGTGGCCAAGGCGGTTCCCGGCACAGTCATTGCCTTTGTCAATGTCGATGTTCAGGGTCATCGAGTCAAGCGCCAACGTGTGGACGGCACCGCCGCCGGCATCCAAAGCCTCGATCAAACCGGTGGTTTCGACAGTGGTGAGCTGGGGCCGAATCAAAGCTACAAGATCAAGCTGGGCACGTCCGGCACCCTGATCTACAACGACGGCGCCAATCTTGAACTGGCGGGCGTGATTCAGGTTGTGGCCGTTGAAGGAGGACATCGCGTGTTGATGCCGGTGATTCAGCGGTAAGTGATCTCTGGTGGTCGGCCGCCGACCTTGTTCTGTAGCCTCCCAAACCTGCCATGCCCCATGGCAGGTTTCTTTATTTCCATGCTTGCCCTTAAACTCGGCTTCACATCGGACAGCCAGACTGTGTCTGGACATACGAACACAGGAGACACTTTCTTTGGCTGCACAGGCTGCTCAAACCACACCTGCCTCAAACTCACAAGTCAACAACCGGCGCGAGATTCGCGGCTGGGCCATGTATGACTGGGCCAACAGTGCATTTAGTACCACCGTCATCACTGTATTTCTAGGACCGTATCTTGCGGCCTTGGTGGCCACTGCAGCCCAGGCCAGCCCGGATGGGCAGGCGCGCTTCCTCGGCCTGCCCATTGCGCCGGATTCATTCCTGCCCTATTGCATCGCCATCTCGGTGGTGTTTCAGGCCGGCCTGTTGCCGATCCTCGGGGCCATTGCCGACTATGCCCATCGCCGCAAGCGCATGATGCAAATCTGCGCCTTCATCGGCTCGCTCGCGACGGTGTGTTTGTTCTTCGTGCAAGGGTCGCTGTGGTGGCTCGGCGGTGTGCTCTTCATCATCGCCAACCTGGCCTTCGGTGCCAGCATCGTGTTCTACAACGCCTATCTGCCCGACATTGCCAGCCCGGACCAGCGCGACCGCGTGTCGTCGTTTGGTTGGGCCTTGGGCTACCTGGGCGGCGGCGTGCTGTTGTTTCTAAATCTGGTGCTGTTTCTGATGCGCGATCGATTGGGCATCGACAGCGGGTTGGCGGTGCGGCTGAATCTGGCATCAGCCGGCCTGTGGTGGTTTGGCTGGTCGTTCTGGACCTGGTCCACATTGCGCTCGCGGCATCCGGCGCGCGAACTCCCGCCCCAGCGCAACCCCCTGCGCACGGCCTTCACCCAGCTCTCGCACACGATGGAGACACCGGCCGGACTCATTGCGGCGCTTTTGCTGTCGCCGCTGGCCGTGCTGGTGCTCATCCCGCTGGCCTTGCTATTTGGCCTGTCGCCGGAGTGGGTGTTTGTGGCTTTGCTCGGCCCCATCATCATGATCGCGCTGTTTCTATGGAAGAAGTCGCGCAGCCTGCCCGGCACGGCCCGCTTTTTGCTGGCCTACCTCATCTACAACGATGGCATCCAAACCGTGATCGCGGTGGCGGCGGTGTTCGCGGCCGCGCCCATTATTCGCGGCGGCATCGGTATGCCGACCGAGCGCCTAACGATCTTTATTCTGCTATTCCAGTTCGTCGCCTTCATCGGCGCATTGGGCTTCGGCTGGTTTGCTGGCCGCGTTGGCACCAAGCGTGCGCTGGTCGTCAGTCTGATTATTTGGGCCGGCACCGTGATTTATGCCTATGTGGGGTTGCGCAACTTTGATACGCAAACCCGCTTTGGCATTCCGCAGGCCGAACTGGAGTTCTGGCTGTTGGGCGCGTGCATCGGCATCGTGCTGGGCGGCAGCCAGGCGTTGAGCCGCAGCCTGTTCGCGCAAATGGTGCCGAAGAATCAGGAGGCCGAATTCTTCTCAATCTACGAGATCAGCGAGCGCGGCACCTCATGGTTGGGGCCGTTTTTGTTTGGCTTTGTGAATCAGGTCTTAGGCGACTTGCGGCCGGCGCTGCTGTCGCTGATCGTGTTCTTTGTGGTGGGCCTGATCCTGCTGGCGCGGGCGAATGTGAAACAGGCGATGGTCGAGGCCGGGCGGGTTTAAATGTCAGACGTCTTCGGCGATTCTGATCGCAGACGTCTGACATTTTTAGTGCCTGATGTTACGCAGTAAGCCGCACACATATATGCAAGCATCCTGAGCGGAGGGGCCTTGATGCCTGATGGAAAGTTGCTGATGACCCGCCCACCGCTGTCTAGGGCGCCCACTCGGGAGCGGTCCCCTGCCCTAACACACCTCCCCCTAGGGCCCTCCTTCGACTGCGCGGCCACTTCCGCTACGATTTCAGCATGGGCGACACGGCCGCTCCGCTCAGGATGCTTTCGACAGAGATTCGAAAAAGAGTGCGTAACATCAGTTAGTAACTACTTGATCCCGACCAATTCCACATCAAACGTGAGTGTGGCGTTGGGTGGAATGACACCGCCACCGGCTCCCTGTGCGCCATAGGCCAGATTGGGTGGAATAATCAGCCGGCGCTTGCCGCCCACATGCATGGTGGCAATGCCCTCGTCCCAGCCCTGAATGACTCTGCCGGCACCCAACACAAACTCAAGCGGTGCTTTGCCTTCTGAGCTGTCGAATACGGTGCCATTGTCGAGATAGCCGCTGTAGTTCACCACCACGGTCTGGCCAGGTTGCGGCACAGGCCCATCCCCGGTCACCTGATCCACATACTGGAGACCGGTGCTGGTGGTGGATGCGCCGGGAGGCGCGGCCGCAGGTGCCACAGCGGTTGAGGGTAGAGGGGCGCTGGCTGCCGGGGCGGCCGGATTCTGGCCTGGTAGCGGCTGAGCCACAGCGGTGGGTGGAGTAGTGCTGGCCGTTGGGGCGCCGCCGCCGATGAACGAGAGTGCGAACAGCAGCACAGCCGTCGCACCTAGCACGGCCACGATGATCCAGGTATTTGAGAGTTGCTTGCTCATGAGAAAGTTGACTGAGTGATGTTTGGATTGAGTGTGACTCTAATAATTGTTAGCGCAGTTCAGGCTGCACGACCACCTCGGCAATCAAGTCTTCATCAGGCTCCGGCGCTTCGCGAATGACGCAGCATAGAACCAGTTCCTTGGCCGCTTTGACCTCGTCCAGTCGCTTCATCGGCGCCGTGTGTGGCGCCGTTTTCAGCAGGTCTGGTTGAGTGCGCGCTTCCTCGGCAATGGCCAGCATGGCATTGCAAAACTCATCCAGGGTTTGCAGGCTTTCAGTTTCGGTCGGCTCAATCATCAGCGCCTCGGGCACGATGAGTGGGAAATAATTGGTGGGCGGGTGAAAGCCGTAATCCATCAGCCGCTTGGCGATGTCGAGGGCTTTGACGGTGGGTGCGCCGGTCAGTTTGCCCTGCGCCACCACCTCGTGCATGCAAAACCGGTCGCCCTGCGGCACCGGATACACGCCCTTGATGCGCGCCTGCACATAGTTGGCGTTGAGCACGGCGTGCAGTGTGTTCGTGCGCAGACCTTCCTCGCCGTGCACGCGAATATAGGTATACGCGCGAACGTGCATTCCAAAGTTGCCGCCAAACGCGCGCAGCCGGCCAATACTGTGTTCGGGCATCACCCAATCGTAGAAGATATCGCCGTCGTCGTCCTCCAACTCTTGGACGACTGGGCCGGGCAAAAATGGCGCTAGTTTCTCGTTGCAGGCCACCGGGCCGCTGCCTGGGCCGCCGCCGCCATGTGGGGTGCTAAAGGTCTTGTGCAGGTTGTAATGAATCACATCGAAGCCCATCTCACCCGGCTTGGCCACGCCCACCAGCGCGTTCATGTTGGCCCCATCCCCATACACCAGACCGCCGGCCTCGTGCACCAGCCGGATCACGTCCTCAATGTGCTCCTCGAACATGCCGAGCGTGTTGGGATTGGTGATCATCAGGCCGCATACGCTGTCGTCGAGGTGGCGCTTGAGCACGTCGAGGTCGGTGTTGCCACGCGAGTCCGACGGCAGCTCAACCACTTGCAGGCCGGCCATGGCGCAGGTGGCCGGGTTGGTGCCGTGGGCGCTGTCCGGGATCAGCATCTTGGTGCGCGTGTGGTCGCCGCGTGCCCGGTGGTAGGCCCGCATCATCAGCACGCCAGTGAATTCGCCCTGCGCGCCGGCAGCAGGTTGAATGCTGATGGCGTCGAAGCCGGCGATCTCGGCCAGGAAGCTCTGGGTGTAATACATCAGGCACAGCGCGCCTTGAGTCGACTCCACATCTTGCAAAGGATGCACGCCGGCAAAGCCGGTGAGTCGCGCGGCATCCTCGTTGATGCGCGGGTTGTATTTCATGGTGCAACTGCCCAGCGGATACATATTCGTGTCGATGGCCATATTCAGCCGTGAGAGCCGGGTGAAGTGGCGGGTGACATCGATCTGGCTCACCTCGGGCAGCGGCAAGTTTTGGCGCAGCAAATGCCCCGGCAATTCGTAATGTGGCACATCAGACTCGGGCAGGTCTACGCCGATGCGGCCGGGTGATGACAAATCGTAAATAAGTGGTTCCAAGTAAGACGCTCCGAAGTTTAAGGAATAACTTAAGCGGCAAAATTAACAGTTCGTCGCCAGGTTTGTTTGTAGTTGAGTTCTGCTTCGGAGACCCCCGACCCCTAAAGGGGAGTCGCTGAGAACGTCAGCGACTCACCTTTAGGGGTCGGGGGTCTCTTGATTATTCCAGCACCTGCACCTGTGGCACAAGGTCGCTCAGTGTAACCGCATCGCCGTTTACATCGATCCGCAACCGGATGCTGCCAGCCGGTGAGAGATAGGCACCACCAAACCGGTCGGTGCCGGCCAGTTCGCGCAGGGTTTCGGTCAGGGCCACATATTTTTGCTCGCGCCAGTCAAAGGCATATAGCACGGCATTTTGCAGGGCCGTGTTGGAGGTGCTCTCGAAGGCTGTTCCCAGCGTCATGCTGATGGCGCTGCTGGTGGTGCGCAGGTCGAACCATGGCGAGATGTCGATGATGTGCTGGCCCGCCTCCAGCGATAGCCCTTCGTCGATGAAGCCAGCCGAGGTTGAAGACGCCACCAGATCCCAGGTGAAGATATCTGGCGGCAACCAGGTGTCTTTGCCGGCCAGCGCACCCTGCACCGGCACCTGCCAGATCAGCACCGATCGGTCGGTGTATTCGGCGTTTTGCACAGAAATGTCGTTGGTCACGGTGTCGGTCCAGCAGCTTACATACGCCCCTGTGCCGATGCGCTCGTCACCGACCGTGGCAAACACCAGGCCGTGCTCGGCCTCCTGTGCCAGCGAGTTGCGCGCGAAATCCTTCCAGTTCACCAGACCACTGGTGGTTGGGTCGCCGCGCAGGTCGAACGGCGGCGCGCTGGTGGTGGAGCTGCCTGTTGTAGATGACGAAGGTGGGGTGCTGGAACGGCCGCTGCGCAGACTTCGATAGTAGTAGGGACCCCGGTAATACCGGTCGCGGCCCAGCCGTGCATTGCGCAGGTTCATGGCCGGCTGCGGCTTGCCCAGGAAGAACGACACGCTGGCGTTCACCGTGGCCTGAGCGGGTAGATCGCCAAACACCTGGTAATCGCGACCTGAGAACAGGGTGCATTCTTTGAGCGCGACATTAGATAGATTTCGAACCGTGCCGCGTAACTCGCCATAGCGGGTGTCGTCCACCGGCGGCACAAAGGTCAGGTTGGTCTCGATGGGCGGCAGACTGGCTTCGCTGCGGGCATACAGGCTGCGCACGTCGCTGCCGCCAATGAGCAGGTTGTGCATGACGCTGGGATCGCCGACGCTGAACCAGGCATCGCCGGAGATGCTGCGCGGCGTGCGCACATCGGCCACCTGCTCAGCCAGGCTGTGGCCCATATCCACATCGACTTCGGCCCGGCGCGGTGCGAACAGACCCAGTAAGGTGAATGAGCGTGCCTCGGCCATGCGCGAGTCCCCCATGACCAGATTGAGTCGATGAAGCTGGGCTGCATTGCCGCGGAGTCGAAACCCGGTCAGCACGCCGGCCAGGGTGAAGGCAATGACGATGCTGGGAATGGTGATCCAGGCCCACGACAGGCGGCGAAACCGGCGCAAAATCAGGTAGTTGAACGGCCCGATCACCAGCACATACAACATCAAAAAGCCGCCGACGAGCAGGATGCTGGGCATTGCCGCGGCCGGCAGTGCGCTGGCAGTCTGCCCCGGCAACGCATCCTCGCGCAATGCGCCGATGGCAGAAGGTAAATCCACCCGCCCACCGATGAGCGCGCCAAAGACGGCGCTGCGGCCGGGCCAATCGCGCATGGGAGCCAGTGTCGCGTCGAAAGCCAGTTGATCGACCCGCCCACGGCCAAACTCGCGCCGCGCGATCAGAGCTGTTTCTTTGGCGCTGATGAGGGTTTTGGCATGGGGGTTGAGTTCGAGCACGACCGATGGCACATTCAGAATCAGATCGTCCGGCATCGGCCCCAACACTGAGGGGGCGATGAACTGGCGAAAGGCCAGCGGCGAGCCACCGATAAGCCCCGGGCTGGGTCGCGCCGGAGCGATGTCTGTAAAGCCGCTGAGTGTCAGCCCCGCCCCCGGCCCGCCGTTGAGCAACACCGAGCCGCCGGCCACGATCCAGCCTTTGATGGCGTTGCGCTGGGCCTGGCTGAGCGTGGAGGTATCGACATTGTTGAAGACCAGCACATCGGCACTGTCGAAGGCGGCGGTGCGGTCGGGCAGTTGTGCCGCTTGCATCAGGGCGATGAGGGTGCGGCCGCCGTAAGGCACACTCAGATCACCCAGAAAATTAAACGCATCCGGCGGGTCGCTGACCACGACGATGAGCCGGTCGTTGTCGGCCAGTTGCCGAATCAGAGGCGTGGCAGTGGCGACCACCTGACCCGCCACCATCAGCCGCACCTCATAGGAGCTGGCGTTGGCCGGCACATACATTGTCACCTGGCGGCGCGCCGCTTTGGCCAGCGTCACCGGCTGGGCATAGCGCTCGAGCGACTCAGCCGTCTTTTCGTTGACCAGCACCAACTCACCTTCCAGCGGCTCGCCGGCGTTCTCCAGCGTGATGCGTAGAGGCAGCCAGGCGCTGGATTTGGTGTAAGAATTGAAGCCACCCTCGATCACCATGGTGATGGTGCCGCCGGATTGGCCGGGCGCGATGGCAGGGGTGTTGGCCTGCGCCGTGGCGGCCACAATGGCCGTGGTCAGCGCTGTAAAAAGCAGCAGTGTGAGGAAAATTCGGAACGTTCTCACGAACGCATTCTAGCTGGAAAGAAGCGCGGAGGCGGGTAAATGGGAGTGGCGGTGGCAGAGGGTGGCTGGCGGTTAGCGGCTGGCTGCTGGTGGGTAGCAGCCAGCCG
>JBBQST010000065.1:0-13107 GCA_038213625.1 Thermoflexales bacterium | reverse complement strand
GGTCGCCAGCCTTCGGCCACCACGATGATGCAATGCTCCTTGCCCAGTCGATACGCACGCTCAATGACAGCGGCAACGGCTTCGGGCTGCATCGGCCGTTCAGGGATCAACGCCAGTTCTGCGCCGCTGACCAGACCGCCGACCAGCGCAAGATAACCACTGTTGTGTCCCATGGTCTCGATCAGAAAGGCGCGATGATGGGATGAGGCCGTGTCCTTGACCCGCCCAATCGCATCCATGATCGTATTCAAGGCAGTGTCCACGCCGATGGAGATATCGGTGCCGTATTGATCGTTGTCAATGGTCTTGGGGATCCCAATCACCGGCACTCCCAGCTCATGCAAGGCCTGTGCACCGCATAGCGAGCCATCCCCTCCAATGACGATGAGCCCTTCAATGCCGGCGCGTTCCAGTTGCTGCACCGCAAGTTCCTGACCCGCAGCGGTCTCAAATACCTTGCTGCGCGCTGTGCCCAGAAACGTGCCGCCGCGCTGCATGACGCCGCCGACCGCGCGTGAATCCAGCGTGATCATCTCGCCGCGCATGAGCCCGGCATAGCCATGTTGCACACCGATCACTTCGACGCCGCGCGCCAATGCCGTGCGCGTCACCGCTCGAATGCAGGCGTTCAGGCCTGGCACATCTCCGCCGGAAGTCAATACAGCAATGCGTTTCATTGCGAAGACAATAGGCTGGCGATTGAGCTGATTGAACCTGCACGTGTGCAAAATGCAACTGGTTATCTGGCTAGCCTGAAATGATTCACTCGCAGATTACCGCGTTTTGCGCACCAACAAAACCGGCACATCTGCATGCTCGACAATTCGCCGGGCTACACCACCCATCAGAAACCGGGTCACCCCACTTCGCCCGTGGGTGGTCAACGCGATCATATCGGCGTGGCAATTGGCTGCCACTTCCAGAATCGTCTCGGCTGGTTGCCCGACTTGAAGCAAAGTTTCAACCCGCACGCCGGCGCGCTTCAGATCGGCCGCCGCTGCATCCAGACTTTGTTGTGCCGTCTCCCGAGCATGTTCAGCCCGTCTTGCGATCAGGGTATCACCCGGTTCCACAGGGCCTTCCGCCTGCGGGGCAACAACATCCAAGTCAACCAATCTATTGGTAAGACCAAACGCCACCTCACCTACCACCCAGGTGTTGAGCTCGGGAATCACCCTCAGCAATAGCACTTCAGCATCCGCACACAGCGCCAACTCGCGCACCTCATCCAGCACCACATACGACAGCGCCGAACCATCCAACGGCACCAACAGCCGTTTGTAAGCGGGTGCAACATCCTGGTTCGTCCAGTCTGAGGCAGGTTTGGCTCGAATCAGCAACACCGGAAGCCGGGTATCGTGCACAACACGATCAGCAATACTACCCATCAGAAAGCGTCCAACGCCAGATTGGCTACGCGTAGTCATGACAATAAGATCGGCCCGCTCACTGTCGGCGGTATCCAGAATCGTCTGCGCTACAGCATCAGGTTTGACCAGCGTGCGAGCCTGAATGCCCGACTGCGCCAGTTCATCGGCAACCGCATCCAGGTGATGTTGCGCCGCTTCCACCTGGTGTTCAATCTGTTCTGAGCGCCGGCTGGGATTGGACATCAGTTGCCAGCTCACGCTATTCAGGGTTCTGACAGGCGTGCCTGTCCAGCGCGGCGTATTCGCATCCACCGTTTCATTGCTGTAGACGGGGGCCGGTGTGACCTGTAGCAAACTCACCTGGGCATGAGTACAGCGCACCAGTTCACGGACATGCGGCAAGACATCACTGGCGATTGTCGATCGATCCAGCGGCACAAGAATTCTTTGATACATGGTTCCCTCGAGCTCCCTTCATTGATTTGGTCCCCAAGCGTTGAAGTGTGTTGAACTGAACTAAATGGGGAAGTCGAATCCACTTGAGACAGTTTGTGCTTCAAGCCCGCCAATGCCGTCCATCACGTGAACAAACTTCGACTGGTTAGATGATCAGTCTTCGTATGAAATTGGCTCAGAGCCATCACCTGTAACCCGTACCCAAGCTCGTCTCCAGCAGTGACCAATAGATCGCTAAGCCAACTGACCAGTTCGGTCCTCTTCTTTCTGCAATAGCATTCCAGACCCAGGCGCACTATCATCATCTTGCGCGAAATCAATCGCGCTTGCGGAGGCTACGATGAAAACGGATAGCCAACTACACAGGGATGTTTTGGATGCACTGTCCTTCGAACCCAGCCTAAATGCAACGAGCATCGGCATTGCTGTCAAAGAGGGCGTCGTTACCCTGACTGGTGTGGTGACATCCTATGCCGAACGTTGGACGGCAGAGCGTGTTTGCGCAACCGTGGCCGGCGTGCGCGGCATTGCCGAAAATCTGCAAGTCATTTTGCCTCAGCGTCAGAAGCGCACCGATACCGAAATCGCTCATGCCGTATTGTCGGCTTTCAAGTGGGACGTGAACGTGCCGAATGAAAGGTTGCGAGTCAAGGTGAGGGAGGGCTGGATCACCCTCATGGGCGATGTGGACTGGAAATTCCAAAGAAACCATGCCGAGTCCGCCGCGCGGTTTATCACCGGCGTGCGCGGCGTCACCAATCTCATTCAGGTCAAGCCCACCATCACCCCCAAGGATGTGCGCGCCAGAATTGAGCAGGCTTTCAACCGTCAGGCTCGCATCGATTCAAGCCAAATTCAGGTTGACGTGCAGGGCAGCAAAGTCACGCTCAGTGGAACCGTGATGGCATACACCGAACGTGAGGAAGCCGAAGACGCCGCCTGGTCAGCGGCCGGTGTCACCGAGGTCACGAACGAGATCCAGATCGAGCCCAGGCTTGCACATCAGGATGGCCACCAGTACAGCGCCGTTGATGTATTGGTGCGGTAAGAGCAGAGGCAGATCGAAAGAAATTTTTAGCCAGATATTGCTACGTGGCCGATTGGTTAGGTCAGGGCCAGTGCCGCGCGAATCGCCTGATTGCGTGGCTGATCCAGGAACGTCTCAAACTCCAATACATAGCCCTCCGGGTCCAGAGCCATAAACGTTCGCACGCCGATGCGGTCCGACGTTTGCAACGGCAGCTTGATGATGACGCCGTGTGCGGTCAGATGTGAGTACCACTGCTCAAGCTCGTTGGTCACAAACGACACGATGACGGGCTTGGCCTCGCTCACCTTGTGGGTGCCGTGCGCGCCGTCCACCAGACCCACGAACGATTGCGGCGTGACCTGGTAGATTTTGACATAGCCCTGATCCACCGCCAGAGTCAGACCCAGAATGTGTTCATAGAACTCGGCCGCTCTGGCAAGATCGGCATAGTACAAAAAGGTGAGGTTGGCGGCGACAGAAAAAGTTGGCATAGAGACCCACTATAGACGGGCGGGCCGCCCATGCAGGGTTAAAAGCGGCGCTAGCCGTGAAGACTCAACAGGCTTTGACCTTTTTAAAACTCACAGCCCATGATGCATCACGCCGATTCCGGTTTTGGAAAAGGAATAAACCGCGTCGGCCGAATCTTCAGCATCACGCTGGTGTGATTGGCCTCTTCCTCAGCCGTTGCGTAATACTTGTCCTTGCCCATATACAAAAGGTTGTGCAAGTTCAATTCGGCCAAGGACTCGTCTCGATCAGTGATGATGGCTTCGACCACGCCGGTCAGGCCGAGGAAGCGATAGGGGTTCTTTGGATCAATCGCGGTGACCGACACCCTGGGGTTGGTCTCGATGTTGTGCATCTTGCGGTTGCCACGATCGCTGACAATGCGCACAAACTCGCCATCCCAACGCCGCCACACCACGGCCGCAAAGGGCTGGCCGTCTGGCGCAACAGTGCCCAGCGTCACCACAATCGGCTGCTCCAACAAATCACGATGCGTCTCTGGAACAGTTAATTTTGTTTTAGACATGCGTTTGCTCACTCCACAATCATGCAATAGACATTATTGGGAATAACAAAACGCGTTGTCGTAGGGGCAAACCTGCCTTGGTAGGGGCGTGGCGGCAGCCGCCCGCATGCTGCGCCCCTACGAAAATCCAACACCCAACAAGGCCTTGTTGCAGATCGCCACTTTCAGCGATTCCACTCATCATTATTTCCCATAATGTCTAATGATCAAATCAAATCGCGTCTACAGGAGACAGCGAAGAATCACACAAGATAGCATTCCCGCCATAGATGCCCCCACATTTGTGAGTGTAGATGAAGCTGATGCCTGGCTCGCACCCGGCGAATCCGTCGCCTTAATTCGCATTGGCCACGACGCGCGGGCCTATCCCGCGCAAATTCTGACCTGACACGAAATCGTCAACGACATCGTGGGTGGTGTGCCAGTTGCCGTCACGTATTGCCCACTCTGCAACACAGCTATTGCGTTCGAGCGGGCATTTGCTGGGCGCGTGTTGGACTTCGGCACCACCGGTCGGCTGCGCTATAGCAATATGGTGATGTATGACCGCCAGACCGAAACCTGGTGGCAATAAGGCACGGGCCAGGCTATCGCCGGTAAGTATGCCGGACGATGCCTGACCCAGCGCTCGATGACGCTGGTGGCCTGGTCGGATTTCAAGGCGGCGTATCCAGAGGGCAAAGCGCTGGATCGCAACACCGGTCCAATTGCCCGCATTGGCCCGCGTGCTGGCTATAGACCTGAACGATGACCCAGTCGCCTTTCCCTACGCCGTCCTTGCCCAACAGTATGTGCTGACCGATGTCGTGGGCGGGCAACCCATCGTGGTGCTGTGGCAAACTGGGGCGCGCTCGCCGCTGGGTTCGGCGCGTGTTGCCGATGGCCGAGATTTGGGTGCCGCCGCCTTCTCGCGTCGGTTGGATGGAGCCATACTCGACTTCAAACGCGATGGCGACGACATTGTTGACCTGCAAACCGGCAGCCGCTGGCGGGCCTATGGTCGAGCCGTGGATGGTCCGCTCAACGGCAAGCAGCTTGAGGAAGTGGTCGCCACCAACCACTTTTGGTTTTCATGGGCGGCGTTTCATCCGACCACACGCGTGTATGCTGAGGCGCAAGCGCATGGCTTGTTTTTGTTTGTTGATGGAGGATTTATGCGAATACGATCTTGGAAGACTGTAGCACCGCTACTGGCGATTTTGGCGGCTGGGTGTGCCTCGCAACCTGCGCCTGTGCCAACCTCTGCACCGGGTATACAGCCCGCTACCCCATCGGTCCCGGCCACCCGCCGAGCGGCGGCCCCCACACAGGCCTTAGCCACAGCGCCTGTTATCGGCGCACCGCCCGCGCCCACGTTGGGTTTGTTTGAGGGCGTGCCGCACGGGGTGACACCCGAAGGCTTCTATTTTCTCGGCCAGCCCCACGCCCCGGTGACGATGACCGACTATTCGGATTTTCTCTGACCAGGCTGCCGTCGCTACGTGTTAGCGACTGAGCCACAAATCATAGAACGATATGTGAAGACCGGGCGGGTGAAGCTGGTGTTCCGAGATGTGCTGAACCACAACGAACGTAGCGAGCGCGCCTCCGAGGCGGCCGCCTGCGCCGGCAAACAAGGCAAGTTCTGGGAGATGCACGGCCTGTTGTTCCAAGAGCAGCCAACGCTGTGGGCTACCAACAACGCCGGGCAACTTGATCTGATGCTGGCGTTTGGCGAGAAGGTGGCCGGGTTGGATAAGGCAGCCTTTGCGCAATGCCTCAACGACCGCGCCACGCTGGTCCAATTGCAAGCCGCCGATGCCGAACAGCGCACGCGCGGCATCAACACGCAGCCCATCTTCGAGATTGGCGAGCAGCGGCTGTATGGCGCGTTGCCGGTCGAGGCATTTGCAAAGGTGATTGATGCGCTCGCAACACCTCAACAGTTCCCTGATGTGCTCAAGGTTGTGCTGACCCGACAAAGCGATGGCCTCTACGACGTGGCCGTAACGCTCTCATCGCCCTACGACACGCCAGAGCGTTATGCCGACGGCTGGCGGGTGATGGATGCGCAGGGAAATGTGCTGGGTGTGCATACCTTGTCGCACGACCATGCAGCCGAGCAACCGTTCACCCGTGTGCAAAGCGGCCTGCGCATTCCGCCGGACGTGTTGCAAGTGACGGTGCAAAGCCGCGACAAGACCTTTGGCTTTGGCGGCACAACCATGACCGTGACCGTGCCATCAGCGTGAGCGCCGAAGCACTCTCGGCTTGCACTCAGAACTTCGTAATTCTTTTGAAATTCTTTCGTAAGAAGTTTTTATATAACCTCATGTGATGCAAGTGGAAGAGGCACTCACTTGCTTTTCTTTTTCATTCATCGCAGAGGTTATACACAATAAAAATTTCAGCACGTTCGTTTCGGCTCTTCACCAACTCGGTGTTGGCAACAGCCACTGTCATCGCCACTTTGGGGGCCACATCTGGCACCGCCAGCGCGGCCAGGCCCAAGCCACCACGTCCCACGCCCACACCAGCCCCAACGGCGCTGCCGCCAGCGGCTCCCCTGCGCCGGTGTCCTTCCAAATCACAGACCCCACACCAGATCACTTCGCCGTTCAAATGTCGCCAGCCACACAACTGGGCGAAGCGGAGTTACTGAGTGGGCCAACGATTGGCGGGCCGGCCATTGTGTTGGTCGGCGATGGTGGGCGGGTCAGTTTTCTGCGGCTGGCCGAGAACAGCGATTATGTGTTCCGCTATCGCAATGCCGTCCCTAACGGAAGCACCACTGTCACATCGGCCTGGGTGCAGTTCTCGTTCCGCACGCCTTCGTTCGATTCGCTTCGACCCAGCGCCCCCCAAAACGTGCGCGTGGTAGAGCGCACGGCTACCACCGTCACCGTTCGCTGGGATGCAGTGCCAACGGCCGCACGCTACGACGTTTCTCTGAATGGCGCTGCCCCAGTGCAAACGGGCGTGTGCAGTGGCGCGTTTTGCACGCCGCCCGACCCACTGACCTTTACCTTCCCGCGCCCAACCCCAGGCAGCAGTGTGCTGTTTAGCGTCACAGCGTCCAGCGCACCCGGCTTCGGCTGTGGCCCGTATTGCCCCCCAGACAATCGGTTTATAACCTCGTTGCCTGCCACGCTCGTCGTTACGAATTAGCCCCGTCGAATAACCCACACATCTGGCTCACGGGCGACGCGTCCAGCGATCTAATCGCTGGACGCGTCGCACAGTTTGTGTGACTTACGCTTCATCCAACGTCACCGGCTCAAGCGGCGCATCCCGCTCCAGCAAGGCCAGCGTCGCTTCGATCACGTGCCTTTGTTGGGCCGCGTCGCCGGGTGCGCCCAGCGTGCTGCCGCGGGCGGTCTTGGCGAAGAGCACGCGCGGCGGCCTGGTCAGCCAGGTGCGGTCGCCGTTCCAGGTCGCAACCGTGGTGGCAACGCCGAATTGCTCAACGGCGCGGGCAATCAGTCCCACGGACTGACAGCAGATCGGTCAGCTAGGCACCAGCAGGGCGGCATCGGCTTGCTCGGCATACACCGCCTCAATGATGTGCGGTATCAATTCGTCCACCACGCGGGCGGCATCGGGCAGATAGCCCATGAAGTTGATGACATTGGGCGACACCGAGCCGATCACGCCTTCGCGCGCCAAATCCTCCAGATGGCGCAAGGGCAGCAACACTTGCCGGTCGGCATCCACAGACGCGTGATCGTAATGATCGTGGGCGATGGCAATTTGATTGAGCGGCGTGCCGGTTGGCACGAGGCGAATTGAGTAATCGCCATATGGGTGTGGTGCGTCGAACGGCGCTTGCGAATCGCGCAAGTAGCCGCCTGCCGACGAGATCAGCACCACCCGCGCCTGGCTGAGCTTGACTGCGCCGCCCGCGATGGGCTGGGCGTTGCTCGGCTTTTCATATAGTTTCCAATCAAACTGGCCGGTGTCTTGGTGATGCTTGAGCCAGCCGGTGGTGTAACGGGCGGCCCAACCCGCCTGGTCTTCGAGAATCGGAATCGTGAAATCGGTCATAGGTGTTTTCCGTGGGTTTACAAAGCAGTCACGGGAATCAAATCATCAGAGGCAAATAAGGCACTCATAGTCGCCTCGCCCAAGTGTTGATTGTAGAAGCGCGTCTCGCGCTCGGACAACGTCGTAGGTTTCATCCAATGGTGTTGCGGGTCAGCGGCCAGCTTCACCGAGCACAACCGGCACGCCCCGCAATCGCCCACCGCATCGCGCACCTGGTGAGCCAGCTCGGTGGAGATGCCGGTGATCTCGCTGAGCTTGATCATGTCGCCCTCGTCAATGGCCTGGCAAAACGGCACCTTGCGCGCAAACTCCATGCCGGCATCAAAATGGGTTTGGGCGAGGTTGAACAGGCCGGGGGCCAGCTCGTGCCAACAACACGGATGCACCCAGCCATGCGGGTCAATCACCACCTCGCTGCAATCGGGATAGGCTCGCTCCTGGCCGCTGAGGAAGTTTGCCCCAGCTTCCCAACTCGTGGCGCAATAGCCCGGCTCGGTCAACAAGCCCGCACCCTCTTCCCGGCTTAGCACGCTCAGGTTGTCCAGCACACGCCCACTGGGCACCAGCCGCACCGGGGCTTTGCCATATATCCAAATCTCGATGCCGGTCTCCTCGCTGTAATCGCGCAAGTTCTGGCGCAGCGCCTCCCATGGGTAATCGGGGCGTTGTCGCTCGTGGAAAACGTCGTTGGAGGCGATGTGAAAATAATCAATGCCCAGATCGAGCCAGTAGCGAATGTTGCGATCCACCGGGATGCCTTTTGCGTCGGCCAGCGGGAAGCCCATCGTTTGTAGGCCGAGGACGACGTGGCCGGCCTGCTGGCGTTCCTTAATCGTCGCTTGTGGCCCACGCGGGAAGCGCGCCCGCAACTGGGTGATGAGGTATTCCATCTGCTGGTTGCGCATCAGCGATTCACCCCCACCGATCAGCACTTCCTCAAGTTGATAGCGCGAGCCGCGTTCGGGCAGGTTGGCAATCACGCCATCAATCACGGCCTTGTCGGCGCGGATGCCTTCCATCACGCTATCGTTGTGGCAATGCTCGCACCCAAAGAAACACATCGTATGCGGAACCCAGTAAATTCGCTGCGCCAAGTTACATCCTCCTTACGCGGTCATGGTGATCAAATTAGTAACTGCTCAGGCTGGCTTTTTTACCCCCGAAGGCACAAAGAACACAAAGAAATTCCTCATGATCTCGTAGGGCTATTCGAAAGTCCGTTTTGCGCAGCCACGTAGTCCGGCGATGCCGATGCTGCATCGGACGATCGCTGGACGTTTGTGGCTGTCAACCAACTTTGTAACTGATGTTACGCATGATGACGAAATCTCACGCAAAGACGCTAAGGCGCAAAGTCTATTTTCTTAGCGTCTTTGCCCCTTTGCGTGAGTCTTCTGCGTAACATCAGTTAATAATGTGGCCCCAGCGCGTCAATCGATGGGCGGGCTGACACGGGTCACATCGGCCAGTCGCGCCAGATACTCCCACGTATAAATGCCATACCGGCACCCACCCTTCCAAATCAGGTTCACGCCATAGCTACCCACAGCATTGATGGCATCCAATTCATCCGACTTGGCCGGCAGCAGCTTGAGGGGGTTGGGATCGTCGCGAAAGGCCGCGCGTTCCATCACACACACTTCGCACGGGCACATCTCACTCAGCAGCTTAAAGGCAATCTCGCTGGCACTGCCGTCGTCCCATGTCACGCCAAGCACCTTGCGCGTTTTATTTGCTGTTATTCCCGTGGGTCGCATCGAATCTCCTGATCGCCGCCAGCAGCCATCTGCCAGCAGCGTGCTGTTGGCGGCTAGCGCTGCCACCAATCTTTGCGCGAGCGTGGGTCCAGCCACGAGGCCGTATCGCGCACGCCGACAATGATCTCACCACCCACGGCCGTGCCCAACACCTGACCATTGCGCAACCCCGGCAACTGATTCGTCGCCCGGTAGCCATCACCACCGACCTGAGCTCGATACAGGGCCAGCAGATTAGCGTCCACACAGACGTTCTCGATGTAAACGGCATAGCCATATGCAATGGTGTCCTGGCGTGTATAGCCCAGCGTAATCCGTGTTTCGTCGGCAAACAGCACCAGCGCTTGCGCGTTGGGGTAGATGATCGGGTCACGGCTCGGCATCGCAATCGGCTCACCCGCCGAGGCCGCCAGCCCCAGCAGCGTCACCGGCCACTTATCGTCCACCGGCCCGCGGCATCCCTGTGGCTCGCCGCCGCACGACCCGCTCTCAAAGCGCCAGATGTTGACGCGATAGGTATTCGTGGGCGCGCCAAATCGGCTGGGGACGAATAGCCCGCTGAGCTGCGGTGCCTGGCCATCGGTGGGGCCGTTGTAATCCACTAGCCCTGCTGATTCCGCTGCACGGCCATAGCTGCGCAGGGCCAGATTTAGATCGCCGTGCTGTCGGTCGGGTCGGTCGGCTGGCCCCCCTTCGCGCGGCACCAACTCATAGCTGTTGCCCGATGAGGTGGGACAACCCGCCAGCGAACTATAAACAGCGGCCGGGGGTGCGGCCGCCACACTAGCCACAGCAGCATCACCCGAATCCACTTTGGCCAGTGGTGCGTCGGGTGCGGGAATCTCGATGGGAATTGGCGTCAGGGTCGGCTCAGCCACCGGCTCCATCACCGGCAACTGCGCCACATCGCCCACAACGTCGGCCACTTCCAGACTCACATAGCCCAGCGTATTCGTGTCGCTCTCGTCATATTGCACCGCAAACCAATCGCCGGCGGCATTGCGCCCGACCACGCGGACAAACCCGCCGGCCAGCATCTTCGCCACAATCTCGGCATTCAGACCCGGCCCGCGGCGCACATTCACCCACTCCAAGCCAGCTTTGGGGCGAGCTTCTGGCTGGGTCGGGGCGGGTAGCGGCGTCGGTTCGGCCACCACCGCAATCATGGCCACCGGTGACGGCAGCGCACTCGGTTCGGCTACGGGCACCTCGACTGCGACCGCGCTCAATGCGACAGGAGCCGCATCAGCTGGTTGCGCGATTGCATCTGCTGGCGTAGGTGAGCTGACGAGCAATGGCAACGGCGTGACCGTGGGCGACAGCACAGTCGGTGTCGCTGGCACAAAGAGTTGGACGGCCGGGCGAAAGGGAGTGGGCTCCGGAGCCGCGGTCGCGCAGCCCGCCAGCAGCATTACACTGGCCATCAACACCCCAAACCGACGATAGTGGCTTCTCACTCGTAAACACCTACGCCAATCATCAAATACCGGGCCAGCCGGCGAGCATCCCAAGACATCCTCGTCATTCTAGCAAACCTAAAACAGCGGCGAGAGCTGAGAGGTCAGATATCAGAAGTCAGAGGTCAGATATCAGAAGTCAGATTTCTTTTATCTGACTTCTGATATCTGATATCTGCCCTCTCAGCTCTTCTCGCTCCCTCGCTTGCCATTGCGCCCATCTGATCTATCCTCTCCCCCATGAAAGTGCTATTTATCGGCGGCACCGGCCTCATCAGTTCGGCGTGCTCGGAATTGGCGGTGCAAAACGGCATCGACCTGACCATATTGAATCGGGGTGCATCCCAAAAATATGCAGTGCCCGCTGGCGCACAGTTGCTCATCGGCGACATCCACGATCGCGCGGCCACAGCCAAATTGCTCGAAGGCCATCACTTCGATGCCGTGGTCGATTGGGTGGCATTTACCCCGGCCGATATCGAAAACGACATCGCCCTATTCACCGGCAAAACGCGCCAGTTTATTTTCATCAGCTCGGCCAGCGCCTACCAGCGCCCGGCCTCCAGCTACCTCGTCACCGAGGACACGCCGCTGGCCAATCCATTCTGGGACTACTCGCGCAACAAGATCGCGTGTGAAGACTTGTTGATGCGAGCCTATCGCGAGCAGGGCTTCCCGACCACCATCGTGCGGCCGTCACTGACCTACGGCCCCTCGCAAATCCCGTTGTGCGTGAGCAGTTGGCAGCACCCCTGGACCCTGATCGACCGCATGAAGCGCGGCCAGAAAATCATCGTGCCTGGCGATGGCTCCTCACTGTGGGTGGTCACCTGGAACGGCGATTTTGCCAGGGGTTTCGTGGGCTTGCTGGGCCGTGAGACCACCATCGGCCACGCCTTTCACATCACGTCTGATGAAGTATTGACCTGGGATCAAATTTACAAAGAGACCGCGCACGCCATCGGCGTCGAGCCCCATCTCATCCACATCGCGTCCGACCTGATCGCGGCCTACGACCCGCACGCCGTCGGCAGCCTCATCGGCGACAAGGCCACCAGTGTGGTATTTGACAATCGCAAGATCAAGCGCTTCGTCCCGGACTTCGTGGCCGCTGTGCCGTGGTCTACCGGCGTGCGCCGCAGCATCGCCTGGTTCGAGGCCGATCCCGCCCGCCAGACGATTGATGCCGAGGCTAACGCCAAATGGGATCACATCATCGCCGCCTACGAGCGCGCATTGCCGACGGCCTGAAGTTTGGGCCCAAGTCACCGGCCAATTGAGCGGCAGATTTCCATCGGCGCGCAGCATGCTGCGCCCCTACTCAGGCAAGCCCATTGAGGCGATGGTGTTTGTCCTGAACTAGCTCGCGCCACCCTGCAACGTCGTCAACAAGCTTGAATAGGCGGCCCGATCCAGCGGCAGCGTCACTGCGCGATCTTCTTTGGACGACAGGATGATCGAGTTGGCCAGTTCCAGGCTCTTGCGGCCCTCCTCCCCCGTCACCAGGGGCGCGCGGCCTTCTCGAATCGCCGCAGTCAAGTCCTGATACACGGCCAGGTGACCGCCGCTTTCGTCCGGCAGCTCCAGCACCTCGGTGGTTTTGGCCGGCGCAGCAAACGGCTCCGGGTTGGTGTTCATGTGCTGGCGAATGGGCAGCTCGAACTGCGAGAGGCGCACGGTCTCATCCACGATCTCGATCATGCCGTGCTCGCCCACAATTTGCAGCCGCTTCTCGGTGCCGGCTTCGAATGTGCTGGCCGCAATGTAGCCCGGCGCGCCGTTGGGAAATTCCAACATGGCCTGGATCGTGTCCTCGGTTTCGATGGCATGGCCGCGGGTGCGGGTCCAGCCCCACACTTTGGCCGGCATCCCAGCCAGGTAGCACACCAGGTCCAGAGTGTGTGGCGATTGGTTCATCAACACACCGCCGCCCTCACCGCGCCAGGTGCCGCGCCACGCACTGAGCCGAAAGTAGGCC
>JBBQST010000064.1:0-13148 GCA_038213625.1 Thermoflexales bacterium | reverse complement strand
GAGAGGACGGGCGTTTTGTTTTTTAGTTATTAGTTATTAGTGGTTAGTCATTAGTGTAGAAGGATCCTTCTACACTAATGACTAACCACTAATAACTAATAACTAAAAAACAAAACGCCCGTCCTCTCATGCAAGAGGACGGGCGTAAAAGTCACGCTCGTGGTGCCACCTCAGTTGAAACAAAGCTTGCGAACAAGTTCATTCCCACTCTGTGCTGATAACGGGGCTGATCCGTGCGGCCCTGTTTTCACGCGGCCATCCAGCTCGCCGACGCCCAATTCGATCCTGCACTTGCACCATTGGCTTGCACCGCCGCCAATTCTCTGTTGTGCTCACGCGGCCTACTTTTCGTCGGGTCCAGGCTGTTTGCGACTCAAATTATACGGCAAAAAGAGACCCCCGACCCCTACAGGGGAGTCGCTGATTTACTCAGCGACTCCCCTTTAGGGGTCGGGGGTCTCTGAAGCATGGCACTAACTATTGGCGATGTTGAATCAACAGAAACTGTTCTACCTGCTATCCCTCCACCACCACCATGCGCGCCAGCACGTCGCTGCCGCTCAGGGCGATGGCTTCGTCACCACCCGCCGGCCGCCCTCGCCGCACCAGATTCTTGGCCTTCAGACTCTTGGCATTACCCTTGAGGGTCACATACACCACCGTGTTCTCCGGCTCGGCCAGCACCGCATCGGCCACCGTCGCGTCGCGCACCAGTTTGGCCGTGACCACGCCTTTGCCAGCCCGCCCCTGCACCGGATATTCCTTGAACGCAATCCGCTTGGCCCGGCCATCGGTCGTGGCCAGCACAATGTCCAGTTCGGAGTTATTGTCCTCCAGCGCAATGCCCATGTTCATCACGATGTCGCCATTCAGCAGCTTGATGCCCACGACGCCGGTGGCCGGCAAACCCATCGGCCGCACCTCATCCTGCTTGAAGCGAATGGCCATGCCCTGCTGCGTAAACAGCATCAGGTCTTCGTCGCCCTTGGTCATGCGCGCATTCACCACGCTGTCGCCCTCGTTGACGCCGATGAGGGTGAACAGCGTGCCCGGTGCGCCTGGCAACAACGTCAACTCGCTGCGCTTGATCATGCCGTTACTCGTCGCCAGCACCGAGAAGCCGCCGCCCTCAGCCGGCAGATTGGCCTTTGAGAGCGCAAACCCGCCCACCACATCGTCTTCCTTGGGGAACGGCGAGATGGTGCTGAGCATGGCTCCATGGCCGGCCACCACGTCCTCCAGGGGCAAATTGTTCACGCCCAGCACGACCGCCCGGCCCGACGAACCCACCACATACACCAGCTCTTTCGTCGTCGTTCGCACGATCACGGCCGGCACAATCTCGGCAGTCGATGTCACCCGCGGCGCATCGTTCACCCGTCCAATCTTGCCGTTCTGGCCGATCACGACATAGGTGGTCTGAGTCGGCACCAGTTCGTCCATCGTCAGCGCCATCTCTGAAGACGACGGAGGACGGGAGACGGAAGACCGGCCGTTCTTGTCCGTCTTCCGTCCTCCGTCGTCCGTCGCCTTCCGTCCACCGTCTCCTCTCCCAACAATCGTCGTCTTGCGCGCGTCCCCAAAGCGCTCCTTCAGCGACAGCAATTCTTCGCGAATGACGTTGAGCACTTTGGCCGGGTTGGCCAGCAGATCTTCGAGGAATTTGATGGTTTTGCGCAGCTCGCTGAGTTCGTCTTCCAGCCGCTTGCGCTCCAGTTGGGCCAGCCGGCGCAACGGCATTTCCAGAATGGCGTTGGCCTGCAGCTCGCTGAATTGGAACTGTTGGATGAGGCCCTGGCGCGCCGCGTCGGTATCGCGGCTGGCTCGAATCAGCTTGATGATTTTGTCGATGATGTCCAGCGCCTTCACCAGACCCTCAACGATGTGCGCGCGCGCCTTGGCCTTCTTCAGGTCGAACTCGCTGCGCCGGCGCAGAATCTCGCGGCGGTGCTCGATGAACACCTGCAACAGCTTCTTGAGCGAGAGCACCCGCGGCTCGCCCTCCACCAGCGCCAGCATGATGACGCCGAAGCTCTGGCGCATGGCCGTGTATTTGTAGAGCGCGCCCAAAATCTTGCGCGCATCCTCGTTCTTGCCAATGTCGATGACCACGCGCATGCCGCGCCGGTCACTCTCGTCATGAATGTCGGTGATGCCGGTGATCTTGTCATCGCGCACCAGATCGGCGATCCGCTCGATCATCGCGCTCTTGTTCACCGCATACGGCAGCTCTGTGACGATGATATGGGTCTTGCCGCGCACGCCCTCTTCGATGTGGGTCTTGGCCTGCATGATGATCTTGCCGCGACCCGTGGCATAGGCGGCTTTGATCGCATCGCCGGCGAACATATCGTCCTCGCCGCCGGCCTTGTCGTTGTGGCGAAAGATGATCGCGCCGGTGGGGAAATCCGGCCCTTTGACGAACTTCATCAGATCGTCCACGCTCACTTCCACATCCGGCAGCGTGGTCAATGTGCCGGCCTTCACCGCGCGTTTGAAGCCGGCAGAATCCACGATTTGATCGATCAGATAGACCGTGGCATCCACCACCTCGCCGATGTTGTGCGGCGGAATGTTCGTCGCCATGCCCACGGCAATACCGGTTGCGCCGTTGACGATGAGGTTGGGTAGCGCGGCTGGCAACACCGTTGGCTCGGTCTGCGTGCCGTCGAAGTTCTCCTGAAAATCAACCGTCTCTTTTTCAAGGTCGGCCAGCATATCCATGGATGGCCGGCTGAGGCGCGCCTCGGTGTAACGCATGGCTGCCGGTGGGTCACCATCGACCGAGCCGAAGTTGCCCTGGCCGTCCACCAGCATGTAGCGCATCGAGAAGTCCTGGGCCATGCGGGCCATCGCTTCATACACGCTGATGTCGCCGTGCGGGTGGAACTTGCCCAGCACATCGCCGACGATGCGCGCGCTCTTGCGATACGGCGTGGTGGGCGACAGGCCCATGTCCTGCATCACATACAGGATGCGCCGCTGCACCGGCTTCAGGCCGTCGCGCGCGTCCGGCAGGGCGCGGCTGACGATCACGCTCATCGAGTAGGACAGGTACGAGTCCTTCATCTGCGCGTCGATATCAACCCGCCGAATCTTGCCGAATGCGTTGGTCTCGACCGCCAGTGAAGGCTGGACGAGACCGCGGCCATCGCCGGGGCCGGAGCCGTTTGAATCCACTGAGACGATTGCTTTCTTGGCCATGTGTTTGCTTACAAAGTCTATTAATCCTGATCCAAATCGATTAGGACGTTTGTTCTAGTTTGAAGTAATTATACGTGTTACAAAGGTCAAATTACCACACTCCTTTATTAAATTACTACTCATCACATTCAGTTGCGAACATCTGTGGTGAGTGAGGGTGATTACCGGACGTCTGCAACGGAGTCGCAAAATAACAACTTTGAATGAGGAACGCTCACGCAACGCGCTTATAAGCCCGCTTCTTGCGCGACGGCTCTGTCGCCACAAGCCAGCCCTCGGCCACCCAATCGCTCAGCAACAGTCGGGCCATTCGCACGGATAGGCCCAGCGTGGCTGCAACATCGGCACTGGTGATCGTGCTTTGCCGGTCGAATAGCCGTAATATGGTTCTGGCGCGAGGATCATTTGATGCGCCATACGCCAACCTCGGCGCATTCGTAGTCTTCTCTCCTGCATGGCTTGTCTGTTCCATCACGCTCAGTGTCGCCTGGAATGCAGCCAACAGCACATCTACGAAGTATTCAAGCCAGGACGTGATATCAACTTGATCGCGACCCTCGTAATAGTTGTGATGGGAATGGGTCGCCAGTGCCAGGTAGTAACGTTCCAGGTCACGCGCATGTTGTTCCTCAAGTGAGATCAAGCCGTTTAACCCATAGCCGTTGCGCTGCAAAATAAATGTGGCCAGCAGCCGCGCCGTTCGACCGTTGCCATCAAAATAAGGGTGGATCGTCACAAACTGGTAGTGGGCCAAGCCGGCAATGACTGGGGCCGGCACGCCATCCTGTTCGGCGTGCAACACCCATCGAACCCAATCTGCCATTAGCTGCGGCACATCTTTTGCTTCTGGTGGCATATAAATAATCCCGCGCGAAATGGAATCTCGAATCACATTTTGCCCATCCCGATAGGGCGTTGGCCGGGCGCGCCCGCCGTGTTCGACCAGCGCATGCACCTTGCGGATCAAGTCTTCTGTCAGGGTCACTTTGCGTCCAGCCTGTGCTTCAACCCACTGCAACGCTTTCCAGTAGTGCTGCACTTCACGCACATCGCGCTCGCGGCCCGAAAACGCTCGCGCCGTCTGAATGACCTGGGCCGTCTCTGCCAGGGTCAGCCGGTTGCCTTCGATGCGCGTTGAAAAATGGGTGGATCGCAGTTGCGCCCGCTGTCGCAGCTCGATTTGCGCTTGGGGCGAAAGCGGCATGCGCTCGGCGACTGATCTGAGCCCTTCAATTTTCATCAGGGTATTGACCAGGGTTGAACTCAGGACAAATCGAGGTTGCCAGGCCGCTGCTTTCATTGCCGTTATTTTGCCGTTATTTTGCCGTTAAATCAACACCACTTTTAGGCATCGCGTTCACCGCTTTCTTACGCGCCTCTCATCAGGTTCAATCCCCTCGCCTATAATCTTTGAATCAATCCTCAAAGTGAAGAGAAGGCTTAATGGCAGACCTATTCGATAAGATTGCAAAAGACCCCACGTTGAAGCTGGCCAACATGGGCCGGCAGATGGGGATCTACCCCTACTTTCGTCCGTTGTCCGAAACTGAAGGCACCGAGGTCGTCGTCGATGGCCGGCGCATGATCATGATCGGCAGCAACAACTATCTCGGCCTCACCACCCATCCAAAGGTACGTCAGGCTGCCATCGCTGCGATCCAGCACTATGGCACCAGTTGCACCGGCAGCCGCTTCCTGAATGGCACGCTGGAGTTGCACAAAGAACTGGAGCGCCGGCTGGCCAGGTTTCTGGGCCAGGAAGCCGCCATCTGCTTTGGCACCGGCTACCAGAGCAATGTCGGTGCCATCACCGCGCTGCTGGGCAAGGACGATGTCGCCATCTGCGACAAAGAGGATCACGCCTCGCTCTTTGATAGCGTGGCCATGTCCGGCTCGCGCATGAAGCGCTTCAAGCACAACGATCTTGAAGATCTGGAGCGCGTGCTGAAGGAAATTAACACCGAGACGCCCAACGCCGGCAAGCTCGTTATCGTCGATGGCGTGTATTCCATGGGCGGCGATCTGGCACCCATGCCCGAGCAGGTCGAGCTGTGCAAGCGCTACGGCGCGCGCTACTTCCTGGATGATGCCCACGGCATCGGTGTCATGGGCCAGGGCGGCCGTGGCACCCACTTTCACTTCAACTGCGTCGAGGGGGCCGATCTGATCATGGGCACCTTCAGCAAGAGCTTTGCCTCACTCGGCGGCGTCATCGCCGGCGGCAAGCAGGTGATTGACTTTGTCCAGCACCACGCTCGCAGCTACATGTTCAGCGCGTCCATGCCGCCGGCCAATGTGGCCACCGTGCTGGCCTGCCTGGATGTGATCGAGGAAGAGCCCAACTATGTGCAGCGTGTGCACATGCAGGCCGACAAGATGCGCTCAGGCCTCAAGTCCATGGGCTACGACACCGGTGCCAGCGTCACGCCCATTATTCCGGTCATGATCGGCGAGCAGATGAAGACGATCTACACCTGGAAAGCCTTCTTCGAAGCCGGTGTGTATTTGAACCCCGTGGTGCCGCCGGCCACGCCGCCCAACAAAGGCCTGCTGCGCACCAGCTACATGGCCACCCACACCGATGAGCAGATCGAAACCCTGCTCGATATCTTCAAGGATGTGGGCTTGAAGCAGGGTTTGATTTCGGCGTGAGGGGAGCGGAGTAGCAAGTAATCAGTAGACAGTAGTCAGACCGGAACCGTTACGGCTCTTTACTGACTACTGGCTACTTCCCTCCCCCCAAATGCGTCTTGAAGAAATCGGTGATGGCGTTGTAGCACGTCACCTTGTTGGCAAACTTGATCACGTCGTGACCTTCATCGGCAAACAGCAAATACTCGGCGGGCTTGCCGCGCGCGTGTAATTGCTCCACCACATCGCGGCTCTCCTGCTCCACCACGCGCGGGTCATTCTGGCCCTGAATCACCAGCATGGGGCATTGCACATCGGCAATATGCGTGCGCGGCGACCGCTCGATCAAAAAATCTCGATCGCGTTCCGGATGGCCCAGCGCCAGGTGGAAATAGGTCTGCCACGACTCGGGCAGCCGCGCCATGAACGTGAACAAGTCATACGGCCCAAACATATCCACCGCCGCCGACCACAGCGCGGGGTGCCGTGCGGCTAGGGTCAGGATCATGTAGCCGCCGTACGAGCGGCCAATCACGGCTGCGCGGCTCACATCCACCCGCTTGTGTTTGGGCAGCACCTGGGTCATGGCGTGCACGTGGTCCAGCCGGTCCTGCCCACCCCAGTCGTGATCCACCCGCTTGGTGTAGTCCAACCCATAGCCCGAACTGCCGCGTGCATTCGGCACAAACACGGCAAAGCCATTCAGGGTCAGAAACTGAATCAGCGGCATCGAGAACCATGCAAAGTTGGGCCGCTCCTGGCTCTGCGGCCCGCCGTGCACGTAATAGACCAAGGGTCGCGGCCCTTTGAACTTGAGCGCAGCCGCCGGCAAATACAGGCGCGCCGACACGCGCAGGTCATCGTGCGAGGTGAACGAGGCATCTTCACCGGCCGCCAGCCAATGGGCTGGAATGCCCAACAACTTCTCGTCGGTGTGGGAAATGGGTTTGCCTTTGGCCGGCACGCTGATGAGCTGCGTCGGTGTGGTGGCCGTGCAAAATGAGAGCGCGTGCGTCTTTGTCTCAGGGTCATATGACGGCGCTTCCAGCACACCGTTGCCGAGCGCACCCTCGCCGGCAACCAACCGCGAAATGCGCATAGTCAGTCGGGCCTCATCGAACGCGGCCTCGTACAGCCACGACACGCCGTCGATGTTGTAGTGCAGGCTATAGCGGTTGCCCTCAAGATGTTCCACGGCGCTCAGTTCCCCAAGCCCGGTATGCCGTTTGCCCACGATTTTCACCGGCTGCATGTCGGGTAGTTTTTTACCCGCTGATTTCAAATCCAGGTAACCCAGGCCATAGCTGTCTTCAAACAGGGTGGTGGTGCACAGCACGCCGCGATCCCCGGCCGTGAAATAGGCCTGGCCAATGCCGTTCAACGGCACGGTCTGGCCTTCGACGCGTTGCTCCAACGGCACGCCATACAGCAATTTGCGGCCGCTGCGCCGGGTCCACAGGTAGAGCACATTGTCGGCCACCGTGTAGCCGTCGCCGATGAGCAGTTTGGTGTGGTCGGCGTTCACCCCCACCACATAGCAGCCATACAGGCTCTCGTCCAGCTTTTCCACCTTGCCGGTTTTGGCATTGGCCCGCCAGGCCTCCTGCATTGGCGTGGCTTTGGTGTCGGCGTGAAAGTAGATCCAGCCGCACTCGGCATCGCACTTCACGCACGCCACTCGCTTGCCGGCGAACGCATCGCCAAAGGCCGGCTCGGGGTAGCCGCCATCCAGCGGCACCCACATCGGCTGGTAATTCTCGTCGCTGTTCTGGTCCAGCATCAGCAGCATTTTGCCGAGCTGGGGGAACGGGTAGAACAGGTGGCCGCCGATCAGCTCGGGGTTTTGCAGCGCGATCTCGGGCGGCAACACCGGCCTGGGCACACTGCCGCCGGCACGCGCTTCCATGGCATACAGGCTCAGGCGGCCGCTCAGGTTGCTGACGAAATAGATGTGGCCGCCGCTGAGCCGAGGCGCAAGGAATAGGCGGGCCGATAGCAATGATTCGATCTGGATCATGGGTTTCATTTAACTCCACGTTGGGGTTGGGTCAAGTTATGGCTGGATTCCCACCCTATCGCTGCATTTACTTCACGTCACAAGCGTGCAAACGTTGCTAAAGATTGCGTTTAAGGGCCAAATGTCAGCCTGAGAAGGGGTTGTTAGGCAACACATAGTTGCAACACAAGACATTGAGTGACGCATTGGCGAATATGGAGCCAGATTAACGTCATTCTTTTGAACTCTCAATCTCATCCTAAATTATGATACGAGCGAACCTATTATGAAACCAAATCGACTTGAAGCCTTCAGCGACGGCGTCATCGCCATCATCGTCACCATCATGGTGCTGGAACTCAAAGCGCCGCACGAGCCCACCATGGCCGCGCTGCTGGAAGTTGCGCCTATTTTTATTTTCTACATCTCTAGTTTCCTGGTGGTCGCGGCCATGTGGGTGAACCACCATTATTTAATTCACCTGGTCAAAGCCGTGAATCCCAAGTTGCTGTGGGCCAACATTATTCTCCTGTTCTTCATGTCGCTAATTCCCTTTGTGACCGCCTACATGGGCGAGAACTACACGGTGGCGCTGTCTGTAGCTGCTTATGGCACCGTGCTGACCCTGACGTCGCTGGCCTATACCGGGCTGCACATGGTCGTTGCCCAGCAAAATCAGGCCGACCCCGACCTAGTGCAACATCATCAGAGCAGCATCCGCAAGAGTGTTATTTCGACCGGACTGTATGCGCTGGCGGTGCCGTTGGCTTTTGTGTCCATCTATCTATCCTTCGCCATTTTTGTTCTGATTCCGGCGATTTACTTCTTGCCACAGAAGCGGGCTGTAGCGGTGCCTGAAACCGAGATGGCGTGATAGGCGCGAACCGTTAGGCACGAAATGCCTTGATTTCCGGCCTTTTAGGCAATCTGACCTTTCTTTTTAGACACAAATAGACATAAATAGACACAAATAGACACACTATGAAACAACTCCAATACAACGAATACGGCACCCCCGAAGTGCTGCACTGGGCCGAAATCGCGCTGCCAACACCGAAAGCGGATGAAGTGTTGGTGCGGGTCAAAGCGGCCAGCCTGAACCCCACCGATAGCAAAATACGCCAGGGGAATTTGAAGATGATGACGGCCATGAAGCATTTCCCGATGGGCATGGGGCTGGATTTTGCCGGCATCGTCACGGCCGTTGGTGCCGATGTGACCCATCTCAAGATCGGCGATGAGGTGATGGGCGTGGTGCAGGGCAGCGGCGGCTATGGCTTCGCCGACTACACGGTGGCGGCCGCAAAAAATGTGTATCTCAAACCGGCGCAATACACCTTTGCCGAGGCGTGCTGCCTGCCGATGAATGCCACGGCCGCGTGTGTGGTGGTCAACGATTACCTGCATCCGGCCCCTGGCATGGACATTCTGATCAACGGCGGCTCGGGCGGGATTGGTCTGTTCGTGGTGCAACTGTGCAAGGCCAAAGGCGCGAAAGTGAGTGCCACCTGTAGCGCCGAGGCGGCCGATGCGGTGAAAGCCCTTGGTGCAGATGAAGTGATCGATTACAGGACCACTGATGTTTATGCCGCCGGCAAGTTATACGATGCCATTTTGGATGCCGCCGGTGTGATGCACTTTGCGCAGGCCCAGGCCATTTTGAAGGCGCACGGCGAATACTGCACCCTGACCCCCAACATGGAAACCATCGTGGGCCAGGTCGGCAGCCTGTTTGGCAACAAAAAGGAAAAGAACGTCTTCGCGATTGGTGGCCCCAAAGAGATGCAGGAAGTCCTTGCGTCGGCCCAGGCCGGCCAGCTAAAACCCGTGGTTGGCAAGACCTATCCGCTCTCCGAGGCCAAAGACGCGCTCGCCCAATTTGAAAACGGCAAGATCAAAGTAGCCGGCAAAGTCGTGCTGGTCGCAATGCCGTAGTTGCGTGAGGGGGTTTGTAGGGCAAAGCGGAGGATCATTTTTGCGGGTCGCTTCGGAGACCCCCGACCCCTAATGGGGAGTCGCTGATGAAGTCTTCGACTCCCCTTTAGGGGTCGGGGGTCCATTGACAAAGCTCAGGATGAGTCTAATTCTGCTTCATTTCGTGCCTCTACACGAAGCCGCATCCCCTAGCGAATAAACGCGGCCACCTGATTCGCTAACGCATCCTGAATGCGAATCTTGTGGCTTTCGAGGATCGGCATCGGCAGTGCATCCAACGCATAAAAGCCGATGTCGGTGCTCTCGTCGCTGATCGCCATCTCGCCGCCGGTGATGAGGCACACAAAGCACAGGTTGACGTACTGCACCACGTTGCCGTCTTTGTAGCTGCCAACGTGAAACTGGGTGGGATCTGAATACACGCCCACCAATCGCTCGACCGCGACCTCGAAGCCGGTCTCCTCCCACACCTCGCGCACACACGTCTCGGCAATGCTCTCGCCGATATCGGTGCGGCCCCCTGGCAGGCCCCAGAAGCCGTTGTCCTCGCGTTTTTGCAACAGCAACGCGCCATTGGCATCGAACACCACCGCGCAGGCGCTGGGCCACAATGCATTCGGTGGGCCGTCCAGTTTTTTGCCGGTGGCGTCGTAATAAGTTTTGGTGTGCAGGTCTTTGGTGTATTGCATCGCGCCTTTTTCAGAGTTTGGGTTGCTCATGTGATCAATCTGGTAACGATTCACGAATCATCTCGCGGTTGTCTGTGTAGCCCGTGTTCCGCGCCAACGGCGCAGCCTTATACCAGCCTGGGGTAATGCCCCAGGGCTTATTTCAGCCGCATCAAGCATAATCCAACCATCCATGACCCACATTCCCAAAGGTTTTGAAGACATCGCCGTAACCATGCAACATGCGAATCAGGATATTCTGACGCGGCTGCACGATTACGGCTACCTCATCGAGGACTATCCCGACTTCGCCAACGCCGGCAACCCCGCCGGCATCGCCGCTGCCAAAGCCCATCCCATGCAAGGCATTCTCAAGTATCACGGCCTGGCCGATTGGGACTGGCGCACCGCATTTCTGCCCAGCATCTCCGTGGTCAACGATGTGGCCTATTCGCTCACCCTCGTTGAGTTCGATCCCACACTCGAACACGACACGTTGATTTTGAACAGCAAACCAGCCGAGTTGCGCGAAGTAGAACGGGTGAGCCAGAGCCTCAACGCCGTGCGCAATCTGGCCCGCATCCAAAGCAAGGCCCGCGTGATTTCCAAAAATGTGGTGAAGGGCGGCAAGGCCGGCAAAGGTCTGGGCACCAGCGCCAGCGGCTCAGCCGCATTGGCCACCGCCGCCATCGCTGCGGCCTTTGGGGTTGATGTGGTGCGTAACAAGCGCTTTGTCACCACGATGGCGCGGCTGCTGGCTGGCAGTGGCTGCCGCTCGGCCAGCGGCGGTGTGTCGCTGTGGCTCAGCTATCCCGGCATCGCCCACGAAGACAGTTTTGCGCTGCGGCTCGACCAGCAAGGCCAGCTCGACGACATGCGGCTCATCACCATTCCCATCGACTCGCGCATCGGCCTCAAAACCGAGCAAGCCCACGCCGATGCGCCCCACAGCCCGTGGTTCAAAACCTGGATGTTGCAACGGAGCAACGAGGTGTTCAAAGTGATGGACGCCGTGCAACACCGCGACTGGCGCACCGTGGCTCAATTCGCCGAGCTCGACAGCATTCAGCTGCACGCCGTCACCATGACTGGCGGCAATGACCACAAATTATTCGCGTGGGAGCCCGAGAACATCGCCCTGTTTCGCGCCTGTGATGACTTGCGCGCCGGGGGCACGCCCGTCTACTTCTCCACCGACACCGGCCCCACCATGGTTTTGCTGACCCACAAGGACGATGTGGCCGCAGTGGCCGAGCGTATGCGCGCGCTCAATGCCGACGTCATCGAAAGCAACATCGGCGACGGCGCACGGCTGATCGATGTGGATGTAGCGAGAGCGGAGCTGGGGGAGGGGAGTAGCGAGTAGTCAGTAGTCAGTAGACAGTCGTCAGACATGAGAGCTGAGGCTAACCGTGACCCCGCTGACTACTGACTACTGTCTACTGACTACTTCCTCCTCATCAAACTGCGTCCGATCATCGCGCAGCACCCAGCTCTGGGTCTGGCCGGCGCGGCCGTGCGGCACCGACACAATCACAAACGAGATCACCGGCCACGCCCACTCGCGATCGGTTTCCGAGGCACGCGAAGGGTGATCGGGATGCGAGTGGAAGAAGCCGATGATGTCGAGATCGAGCTTGCTGGCGGCCCGGTCGGCGCGGGCCATATCTTCGGGTGAGATGAGGAAGCGATTGCGCTGGCTCTCGTGGTCGTTCACCTCGGTCCACGCGTTCTCGACCAGAATCACATCATGCACAGTCTTCACCGGCACCCGAGTTTCACGGTTCAGCTCTGGCTCCAGATCCGCGCGCGGAAATTCAATCTCGCCGATCAGAATGCCACACGCCTCGTGCGGATAGCCGGCTTCAAGATGCGCGTGCATTTTGGCCAGCAAGGGTTTAGCAATTCGCAACATAGAACAATTATGGGGACTCAAGACTCTAGAGTCTTGAGTCTTGAGTCTTGCCTACCAAAATATCTCACTCATCGATTTGAAGCCGGCATCCGAAAACGTGGTCACGACGACGCCGGCCTTCAGCTGCTCGGCCAGTCGCAGTGCCCCCACGGCCGCCGCACCGGCCGATGGGCTGACGAACAAGCCTTCTTCGCGACCCAGCCGCAATGTCATCTGCTGAGCGGCTTCGGTCGAAATTTCCCAGGCTTCATCGGCCACCCGGGTGTCGTAGATCTTGGGCAAAATGGCCGTGGGCATGTACTTCCAGCCTTCGATCGCGTTCATGGCCGAATCCGGCTGCAACGACACACATCGAATAGCTGGGTTCAACTCCTTCAACCGGCGCGCCGTGCCAATGAAGGTGCCGCTGGTGCCGAGCCCTGTGACAAAGTGGGTGACGCGGCCCTCAGTTTGCTTCCAAATCTCCTCGGCCGTGCCAAAGTAGTGCGCGCGCCAGTTGGCATCGTTGTCATACTGGTTGGCGTAGAAGTATTCATCGGGCGATTCGGCGTATAACGCTTGCGCCTGTTGAAAAGCACCATTCCCACCCAGCATGGGATCGGTGAAAACCATCTCGGCCCCGTAAACCTTAAGGATCAGCTTGCGTTCAGGGCTGACGCTGCCCGGCATCACCAGCTTGACCTTGTAACCCAGAGCCGCGCCGAACATGGCGAAGGCGATGCCGGTGTTGCCGCTGGTCGCATCCAGGATGGTTTTGCCGTGGGTGAGCGCGCCGCTGGCCTCGGCCTCCTGAATGATG
>JBBQST010000063.1:0-13322 GCA_038213625.1 Thermoflexales bacterium | reverse complement strand
AGATGGTGCGAAAGATGCCGCGCGCTTTCAGCCGGCGCGCATTCAGCAGCACGGCCACAATCAATGCAAAACCCAGACCCGTCGGCAGAATCCAGGCCAGCAGGGAAATGGTGTTCACAAAAGCCTTGCCCAGCAGAATATCACTGGTCAGCAGCGAGACGTAGTTGTTCAGGCCGATGAATTCCATCGGCTTGATCCCGCCCGGCCAGCGCGACAGGCTGAGCCGGTAACCCCACAGCATGGGGTAAATGCCGAACACGGCAAAGACGATGAAGAACGGCGAGATGAACAAATAGTCCACCCGATGTTTCCACATCTCGCGCAACGTGGCGCGCCATTTTGAGGCACGCGTTGCCTGTGGCAGGGTGCTGGAGGTGCGTATCGCTTGGGCCATAAGGAAGATGGGAGAAGAGACGGAAGACGGAGGACGACAGACGGCGTGTAGACCGTCCCCCGTCGCGGCTTCTGAGCCGCTCCGTCTCCCGTCTCTTATCTGTGTGCTATTTCAAGCTGTCCAACAACTTCTTGTTCTCGGTGCGCAGGTCGTCGGCCCAACCCTTCACGCCGTCGGCAATCGCCATCTCGCCCTTCATCATGGGCATGAAGTACTTGTCCCAGATCGCGCCGCCAGAGCCCAGGCCGTAGCCGGGGGTGCGGTAGAAGTCGGTGCGCAACTGGGCCAGCGATGCATTGAGCGTGTCGGCCCAGGTCGCATCGGCGAACAGGGTTTGCTTGATGTCCTTCAACTTAGTGCTCAGCCACGGCACGTAGGGCGGCACGATGCCCCAGTCGCCGGTGATTTGGGCGCCCTCCATCGAGGCGAAGGTGAAGCCCATGAAGGTCTTGACCAGATCCGGCACCTTGGTCTGGTTGAAGCTGGCCAGGGTGGCGCCGCCAAACACATTGGAGCGGACCTTCTCGCCGCCGGCATAAATCGGCAGCAGCACGCTCTTCCACTTGCCAATACCCTGCTCCGGTCCCTTCAACTGAGCTTCAAAGAAGCCGCGCATCCAGGGAGGTGAGTAGGCACCGGCCAGCTTGCCTTCACCAATCGCGCCCCAATACGGCGCGCTGAACCAGGCTGCATCCAGGCCGGCCTTGGAATCCCAGGCTGCCTTGGCATGTTCCAAAGACTTCACCGCGGCATCACCCTGGTCGAAGATCACCTCTTCGCCGGTCTCGTTGGTGAAGTTGCCACCCAGCGAGTAGAACGGTTGCATGAACATCAACGAGCTCTGGCCGGTGCCGGTGCTGTCGAACACAAACATGCTCGCGTCGGTCTTCTCTTTCACCGTCTTGGCCGCGGCCAGGAAGTCCTCATACTTCACATCGTCGGCCAGCGCAGGCACACCAGCGGCCTCCAGCAAATCCGGGCGCTCCCACTACGTGTTGGGGGTGATATCGCCGGGCATGCCCAAGTACTTGCCGTTGACCTTGGCTTCGGCCAGCTTGGCCGGCACCAGGTCCTTCTCATATTGCTTCACCAGCTCATCGACATCGAGCAATGCGCCGGTGCGGCCCAGGCGCTGGATGTCGGAAGCCTCGTACCAAAACAGGTCAGGCGCGCCGCTACCGGCCGCGAGGGATGCATCCACCTTCTGGACACGGTCATCACCCAACTCCACAAACGTCCAGGTGACGCCGGGGTTGGCCTTGGCAAAGGCGCGCCCGGCGTTATCCACGGGGTGGTCGGCGTGCCCCCAAAAGGTCAACTCGCCAGAGGAGCCACCAGCGGCGGCCGGAGCGGCGGTGGGCTCACCGGCAGCAGGAGCTGCGGCAGTGGCTGCAGGGGCCGCCGGTGCGGCCGCGGGGGCGGCGCAAGCGGCCAATGCGAGTGCGCCGGCACCGAGGCCAGCCGTGCGCAAAAAGGCGCGTCGGGTCACTGATTTCTTACTGATCGACATGGTTCTTCTTTCTACTCCTTGGTAAATGCGAACAAGATTCATGGGCAATTTAAGGGTCTGCCCAGCAACATCAGCTTCATCCATCAAACGAAACAAACAAAGCTGTCGTGCACGAATTAAGGTTCAAACGGCTACACGTGCCAAAAAAGGCGCAGCGTGTGCCGCTAGGGAATGACCAGAATTTGACCGTGATGATGCGCTTGGAGTGTAGTCCTTGAATGCCAGTTTTGGCAATTGCCACAGGCGGCGCAAATCCCACCCAACCCGGCCCGGTGCGCGGCCTAATCTTTCTGCAACACGCACAGCGCCTGACGGATTTCGCCGAGGTGATAGGCCGTGTGGACGATGATGGCGAGTGTGTTGCCGAATTTATTCTCGTTGTCCCAGGATTCGAAGCCGCGCATGGTGCCGATGACACGGTGGTAGGTGTCGCGAAGCTGTTGCCGCAGGGTGTCCCACTCGGCCGGCGAAACCGCGCGCACCGTGCGCCAGATCTCGCCCCAATCCACCTCCATCTCCACGCTGCTGAGCATGTAGTGCTCGTTGACATTGAGATATAGCGTGACGTGCGCGACCTGCGCGGCCAGCGTGGCACACCGGCCACCGACCGGTTGCGAGGCTTGCTCGGCCGTGATCGTGTCCAACGTTTGGAACAGCGACGTGCCCGGCTCAAGATACATGTGCACGCCGTAGGCCTGCTCGACCGTCTCATCCAGCACGCACATCATCTGGGTAATGGCCATTCCCTGTTCGATTGTCTTTGTCATGGTCATGCTTCAAACCTCCCCCACCCGCGAGGTTTAATCCGATTTACGTATTCACCACCAGCGCCGGCTTTTTGTGATGGATGACCACGTCCGTCGTCACCGCCATCACGGCCATGCTGCCGGCGTTGCGCAACGCGCGCTCCAATACCTCGGCCGAGTCCACGATGCCGGCATCAAACATATCCACCATCGCCTCGGTTTTTACATCGAAGCCGTGTGGCAGGCCCGCTTTGCGAATCTGCCATACCCACGGGCTGGCGTCGTGCCCGGCATTTTGCAAAATCACGGTCATCGGCGCAATCAGCGCCTGTTGCACGCAGCTCAGGCCCATCTGGACATCAAACGCCATCGGGTCCGCCTCGTCCTTCGAGGCTTTGATGGCGCGGTTGAGCGCGGGTTGGCAGGCGAGCAACGCTGCACCACCGCCGGCCACCACGCCGCCACGCACGGCCGTCTGCAACGCGCGCACCAGCCGGCGCGCCTCATCCTGGCGCGCCTCGGCATGACCACTGGTGACGCCGCCGACGCGCAAAATCACCCAACTGCCGGTCAATCGGCCCAGCCGTTTGCGCAGATCGGTCAGGCGGTCCAAATCTTTCAGGCTCTCAATATCGGCGCGCACCTTTTTGATGTTCACCCGCAAGGCAAGGCTGTCGCGGTTGCCGCCGATGAAGCCGGCCTTTTTGTCATTCACCCACAAACGGCGCACCAGACCCACGTCCTTGGCCTGCACATGGGCAAACGCCTGGCCATCGCCCATCAACATGCGCGCGCCGGTGAGGGCTGAAATGTCCTGCAAATTCATGGCGCGGTTGGCGTCGAAGCCCGGCGACTTGATCAGCGCCAGTTGCATCAGGCCGCGATGGTGCGCGGTGTTGAAGAAGTTCATGGCGTCCTCGGACACCTCGCCAACCATGATCGCGACCTTGCGGAAGCCCATCTCGTGAAGCCGCTTCATGCCTTCGAGGGCATGCTCGGCGCTCTCAATTTTGGACTCGACGATGACAAACGCGGCATCTTCCATGCGGGTGATCGTGCGGCCTTTGTCGGTGGAGAAGTTGGCGTTGTGCCACGGTGCTTCCCACAAACTGCCCTCCACATAGTCGCGGTCGATCCGGCGCGGCTCGTGGTTCACAATCTCGATAAACGCGTCCGGCCCGGCGTAGGTGACGGCCTCGGCCAGCCGCTCGGCCAGCTCCTGGTCGGAGCAGGTGGAGCGCACCAACGCCGCCAGCAACTTGCGCGCGCGCGGGCTGCCGCCCACGGGTTGGGCTTGGGCCCGCAAGGCCTCGCAGGCCAGATTAATACCGGCTTCGATGCCGTAGCGCAGTTGCATGGGGTTGGCCCCGGCAGCGGCGGCGCGGCTGGCTGCCTGCATCAGCGCCTGAGCCAGCACGGCCGTGGTGGCGGCCCCATCGCCGACCAGCTCGTGCATGCGCCACAGGGCGTGCCGCAACATCATCGCGCCGACATCGTCGGTGGCGTGCGGCAACTGCACGATGCGGCGGGCCAGTGTGGCGGCGTCGTCGAGTAGCTCGGGGGCGCGATTGCGCGAGGTGCGCTCCATGGCCACCATGCGCGGCCGTGGCCCCAAAGTGGGCTTGACCAGATTGGCAATGGCATTGATGCCGGCCAATAGATTAGGGCTAAATACCACAGCCGGCCGCACAATGGCGGGCCGGGCCTTGTGGATGCCGTTCGAATTTGCCTTGTGAGGCTTACGTGCGTTGGGCTTCGCGGTCAACTTTGCGTTCATGCTCATGAGCGGAGCGAATTTAGCACAAAGTGAGAGGCAAGTCGAACGGTGCCATGGATTCACCCAATCTCACAGCACGAGTGAAAACTATTTTTGAGACGCGTTCCAGGCAAAGAAATAAACCCAGGGCGGCTAATAGCCGCCCTGGGTTTATTTCTTTGCTGATTCAGTCACAACGATTGATCTCAGCTACGATCCCGCCACTTTGCTGGTCAGGCCCTGATTTTTTGCTTCTTCTTTTGCTTTGTCACCCGCTGTGTGCAAAACTTCGCTGGCAACCTTCTGGGCTTTGCCCAAGGTGTCCTGAGCTGCTTCGCTCACCTGGCCAACGAACTTGTCGCGCGCATCACCCATGAGTTCATTCTCACGGTTTGTTTCCGGGAGCAAGAGACCCACGGCCGCACCCAGTGCCAATGCCAAAGCACTGGTCATCAAGGGATTCTCTTCAATCATGCTCTGCGAGCGATACATCACCCGCTGAGCCTGATCCTGCACGCGGCCAGACAGGTTCTCGACCTGAGCCTGAGCCTGATTGGCAAACTCGCTGGCCTTGTCTTTCACATGACCAGCAGCTTCACTCACGCTGTCTGCCACTTCACCGGCCTTCTGCTGAACGGTTTCAGCCGCAGAGGGTCCCTCGCTTTGAAACCGATTGGCGTTCTGGTTGTATTGGCCATAACCCTGGTTGTAACCGGTGCCATAGCCGTAGCCCTGTGAATAGCCTTGCGGATAGTACTCCCGCTGCGATGTGTTGCCATTCGACTTGTTCATAAACAGCCAGGCCAGACCAATGCCGACCAATGCCGCAGGAATCGGATTCGCCTTGACCGTCTCCATGATGGTGGAGCTGGCCCCTCGTGTTGTATCTTTCATGTTGCCTACCATTCGTTCAACCCTCCCGATAGTCGCATCGTGAATGTCACTCTTGACCTCATTTTTGATCTGAGTCACAGTGTCCTTGATGCGCTCTGTTGCTTGTTCCACCACTTCAAGTGCGGCCTGCTTTGCACGATCCGTAATTTGCTCGGCCGTTTCCTGAACATTTTGTGGACTTAGTTTTGCTTGAATTGCATCGACCGTGTCGCTCATACCCAAGCGCGTGGCTTCAATGTCAGAGCGAATCTCATCGGTACCCACATCAGTGTCGCGAGTGGACTGACTGGAATCACCGTAGGTGTTCATTTCATTTGCTGTTGAGCCCATTCCTTATCCTCCTTAAGCGTTTCAATGGTCTTTTCCGGCACAAAATTTAAGTTCTTGAGCGCGCTCAATCCCTTTTGCACCAACAAAAGCCCAATAATGGCAACAACGACTCCGACAATCAGAACCGCCAGCCAGGGCTCCATGATCTGGGCCAGACCCACAGCGACAGCAGCCAAAATAAGAATCAAAGCTGCATAAGCCACTGCGCCGCCCACCACCAATACAGCTACATTCTTGACCGCGTTTGAAACCTTTTCAGAGATTTCGGTTTTGGCGAGCTCAATTTCCTGGCGCACCAGCGTGGTCGTATCTTTTGAAAGAGACGCAAAGAGCTCACCAAGCGAACGGGTATCGCTTGTGTTGCTTGCCATTACGCGTCCTCAGACTCACTCTTGCTCGCGGTATTCATGCCGCCAGTGGAGTAATTTGAGGTTCCCGCGCTCGAACCGCTCGCTGGATAACGCGTGCTGTCATTGCCGGTCCAGTCACTACGGGATTGGCCCTGGCCCGACTGGCTGTTTTGGCCAGATTGATTGTTGTAGCGGGTGCCGTACTGATTTCCGCTATAGCCGTAATTGGGCTGGCTACCAGAGTTAAAACGCCGCTGATTTGAGCTCTTCAAGAAGCGTGCGGCAATAACGCCGATTGCAAATGCACTACCCAGCGCAATTGCGGGTTCACGACGGGCAAAGCTCTCTACTTCGTGAAGCAGTTGATCGACATCTTTCTCGCGTACCTGCTGAGAAATATTGCTGATCGTATCGGCCGCCTTGCTGACATAGGTGCCGACCATTCCAGTGTCCTGGCCCTGCATCTGCTCGCTCGTCTGGCGCAACGCCTTTGCCACACTATCCATCCCATCGGCAACCTGATCTTTGCGTTCACCCAATTGGGACTTGGCCTTTTCTTGAGCTTGCCCTGCCACTTCACTCATCTTGTCTTTGGCCTGGCCCAGCGCCTCGCTGGCACTACTCTTGACCTCATTCACCATGTCTTCGGTGGCAGTTGTTCCGTCACCATTCGTACTCTTCTGTCGTGTTGTAGCCATCTTAATTTCTCCTCTTGAGAATAAAATTCACTTATTGCAGTGGCAATGAAGAAAATTCTTCACTGGTAAGTCCATCAAACTTTAGCTTTGAACCATTTCTATTTCTATCCCCACTGGGCTTAAAAGGTTGTAAGGTAATTCAGAACCGCTTGTAGTAATAAGACTACAAATAAAAGTTATAAGATTGAGGGACAAAGCCGCGTAGTAATTTCTGCTAAACGAATTCATATCTTTTGAATGCCTGACATCAGCGGCTGAGTAGTTACAGCAAGTTACGTTTTACGTTAATGACTCAAATGAGTTGAACACACATATTCAAAAAGAAATGACTGACTTATGAAAGTTCTTGATGCTGCCGACACCCGTGCACGTATTCCTTATCTTGAACTGGCCACGGCCTTGCAAGCCGTGTTGCGCGATAAGCGCGCCGGCACCGCCTTTGCCCCCTCGCGCCTGATTGTGCCGCTGGCGCACGGCGACACCCTATTAGTCATGCCCGCCACCGATGAGACGCTGGCCATCACCAAACTGGTGACCGTGCACCGCGGCAACCCAGCGCTCGGCCTGCCCAGTGTGCAGGCCGAGGTGATCGTGATGGATGCGCGCACAGGCCAGCGTCTATGTCAGTTGGACGGAGCCACGGTCACGGCCCATCGCACGGCCGCATTGACATTGCTGGCAGCGCGGCTGCTAGCACCTCGCGCACACGGCCCTCTGCTCATCATTGGCGGTGGTGTGCAGGGTCGCGCCCATCTGGAGGCGTTTGCAGCCGGCCTACCCGTGCGCCAGGTTTTTATCGTCTCGCGAACCCCGGCTCGGGCTCAAGCACTGGCACAACACGCCGCTGAATTAGGCCTCGAAGCCACCGTGGTTGCGCATGCCGACGAGGTGGTGGGACAGGCGGGTTGGATCATCGCCGCGACCACCAGCACAAAGCCTGTGTTTACAGAGCCGCTACGCACAGATGCGTTTGTGGCCGGCGTGGGGGCATACAATCATCACATGGCAGAGTTGCCACCCAATCTGGTTCGCGAGGCCGCCGCAAACCATCGGTTGTTTGTCGATTCACTCGATGGCGCGCAAGCCGAGGCCGGCGATCTGATTCAAGCTGGGGTGGATTGGAACGGAGTGCGGCCACTCGAAATGATGGTGCCTGAGAAGGTCACTGAAAAGGCACCCAGCCACAGCCATGTTGAGTCTGGCGTGACTGGCCCCACCGTTTTCAAGAGTGTCGGCCATGCGTTGTGGGATCTGGCAGCCGCTCGACTGGCAGTTCAACAGGACAAGGCTTAGCAAACACAGCCTTCATTAGACATTATTGGGAATAAAGATTTGCCAAGGTAGGGGCGAAGCATTCGCCGCCAAAGTCTATGTTCAATGTAGTTTTGTAAGCGAATGCTTCGCCCCTACGACAACGCGTTTTGTTATTTCCAATAATGTCTATTTAGCAAAATAAGTATGCAACGAGAGATTTATGTTCCGCCAATGAGCCCGGGCGATGTGCAGGCGCCGAGCAAAGAGATTTATGCCCTGATGGGCGAAGACAATATCTTCAAGATGCTTGAGGATTTCTACGGCGAACTGACAGAAGCATCGCCGGCCCTGCGCAGCATGTTTCCAACGGACGAGGCCATGCAGCATGCCTCGCAAAAATCGGCCGCCTTCTTTGTCGGCCTGCTGGGTGGCCCGCCGCTGTATCACCAGCGCCACGGCAACCCGATGATGCGCGCGCGCCACATGCCATTTCCCATCACCGAAGCCACCCGCGACGAATGGCTGGCATGTTTTGATCGGGTGCTGAGCCGCGCCGTTGAACGCTATGCATTTCCACCTCAACACATGGCCGGCTTTCGCGCCTTTCTCACCAGTTTTTCGATGTGGATGGTCAATACGCGTTCGCCAAAAGCCGATGACTCCGGTCATATTGCAACATGATCGTTGTCACTGGCTTGAATCGAACCCGCGTCTACACTATTTTGATGTTGTCTTTGACTGATAGACTTTTCAATTCCCTAGTGGAGTAATTCCTGGATGAAACTCAATCTTGATAAATATCGCACACCGTATGTGCTGAGCGTGGTGGCCGCGCTGGCCAGTCTCGCATTCATACCCAACACGGCTCAGGCCGCCACCTTGAACACCATGCCCACCGCCGGTCGGCGCCCCTCCGACGTGCCGCTCGGCGACGATGCCAAGCTGGTCAAGGTTCTCGATGGCGAGACGATTCAAGTCACCATCAAGGGCGTGCCGGCCACGGTCAAATACATTGGCTTGAACACGCCCGTCGGCAAGGAATGCTATAGCCAGCAGGCCACCGCCGCCAACGCCAGCCTCGTCGGCAAACAGAACCTGCCGTTACGGCTGGAGAAAGATGAGCTGGACACCGACGAAAATGGCAACCTGCTTCGCTATGTGTATCTGCTCGACGGCCGCATGGTGAATGAGGAGCTGGCCGGCGGCGGGTTTGCGCGTTCTGAAGTGGCGCGGCCCAACATCAAAAACCTGCGCACGATCAGCGACTTTGAGTTGAAAGCCATTGCCGGCAAGGTGGGTGGCTGGGCCAGATGTGGCTGGCAGACCGAAGTCGCAGCCGGTTGCCCCGTGTTGCCGGTGGAGCAGTTGATGTGGCGGGTGGAGACCCTGCCCGAGATCAAGCTACTGCGCGACGGCAATTGCGCCACCATCAGCAAAGCCGAGAATCCCGCCGGCCCGGCCTGGAGTGGCGAGTACATCTATCACCCCGTTGGCAGCACCATTAGCCTGGGCAAAAAGATGTACATCCGCTGGAAAGATGGCTTTGTGGCACTGGAGCCGGGAGCCGATGGCAGCACCATCGCCCACCTCACCCTGTATAACAGGCGGCAGGTGGTCTTCCCAGAGGACGGTAGCCGGCCATTTTTGCGCGACGCGTTTATCGAGAAGAAGGTTGCGGCACTGGTTCGTGATCCTGGCAACAACAACATCGTGCGCATTCCCAATAACGCCTGGTTGTTCCGTGAAGCCGGCAATAACACATTTACAACCCTGGTCGATGTGTTCGAGTACAAGTCCGGCGAATTTCGCATCCCCGACATCGACAAAGCTGGCTACGCGTTGTAGTTCAGTTTGATCTGAAACGGCCTGAAGGCCTGGCCCTGATACGACGTCAGGGCCAGGCCTTCAGGCCGTTTTCTATTGCAAGCCGTTTAGAAAAGCGGCTGTGTCATCGATGATCTGTTGGCGTGCCTGACCCAAATTAGCCGGTGCAGGGTTATCACCCTTTTGCGGACCATAGTCGCCGAACATGGCGTGATTCCCACCGATGATCGGGGTCAGCGTCGTTGTTGCCGGCAACCCCACCAGCCGCTGTTCGTCGGTCAATCCCCTCGGCGCCACTCCATCCTGTGTGCCATACAGCTCCAACACTTGCAGCGGCAACTGCGAAATGTCGATGCTGGTGGTCAGGCGGGCCGCCCACAACACCAGGCCTTTGATCGGGTTGGGCACCAGGGCCGGGTTGTTTTTCAGGAACTGGCCGGCCATCGCCCCACCCAAAGAGTGGCCGCCAATAGCCCAGCGTTGCACCTCTGGGAATGCACCCAGCACCGCCCCGGCGCGATCCGGCGCCAGCACCGCCAGATCCAGCGGCATGGGCACAATCACCGTCAGGATGCCGCGCTCGGCCAGCGCCTGCATCAGCGGGGCATAGGCCGCTGCATCCACCGAGCCACCGGGGTAGAAGATGAAGCCGGCGCCGCTGGGTTGAGCCGGCTTGAACACCAGCCATCCCTCGGCGCTTTGGGTGGCTTGGGCAGCGACGCGGGTGGCCTCGGGCAGGGCCGGGTATCGCGAAATACGTGTCCAGCCGACAAAGCCACTAACACCGATCACAAACACGATCAACACCGTCAGGGCCGCTCGTTTTAAAAATTGCACATCTCCTCCCAGTCGAAATTCATTTAAGTCAAATAAAGAGATGGATGGTGCAATGGCAAGATAAGCGGCAAATGAGCCCGATCAGCGGCGATATGCCTATGCTATATTCCCGCGCCTTATGAAGTCCTTTCGTTATCTCGATGTCATTATTGGCCTGTTTGTGGCCATTTTGCTCATCAGTAATCTGGCCTCGTCGGCCAAAATTGTCGAGCTCGGCCCCTTCGTCTACGACGGCGGCACCCTGCTCTTCCCGCTCAGCTACATCTTTGGAGATGTGCTGACCGAGGTGTATGGCTACTCCGCATCGCGCCGGGTCATCTGGATTGGGTTTGCAACCTTGCTGCTCATGACCGTGGTGATGGCAGTGGTGGGTGGATTGCCCGGCAACGCCGACTGGCTCGGCCCCGATGGGTTTGGTCAGGCCGCTTACAACAAGATTTTGGGATCGACCCCGCGCATCGCAGCCGGCAGTCTGGTCGCGTTCTGGGCCGGCTCATTCCTCAACGACTTCCTGTTGGCCAAGCTCAAGGTGCTGACGAATGGCCGTTGGTTGTGGATGCGCACCATCGGCTCGACGCTGGTGGGCGAAGGCGTGGACACGCTTATCTTCTGCGTGGTCGCGTTTCTGGGCACCCTGCCCAACGACGTGTTGTGGAGCATCGTCTGGTCCAACTATGTGTTCAAGGTTGGGCTTGAGGTGGTGCTGACGCCGGTGACGTATCTGGTCGTGGCGTGGCTGAAGCGGGCCGAGGGCGTGGACGCCTATGATCGCAACACCAACTTCAACCCCTTTCGGGTCGAGCGCGCCTAGCGCCAGCACATTCCTGCCTGCCTACACCACTTCCTCGACCAGCTCATCCCGGTCGAGTTTGACATCCTTAAAACTGCGCGGATCTTCCACCGGCTCCAGATGCGTCACAATCACGAGGTTGGACAACGCGTCGTGCATATCGCGCTCAATTCGCTCCAGCAAACTGTGGCCGCGCTGGACCGTCCAGTGGCCCGGCACCAGCACATGCACCGACGAGAACCGCCGCACACCGCTGCGCCGGGTGCGCAATGCGTGATAGGTCACCCCTTTCTGGCAGTAGCGTTTCAGGATGGTCTCCAGCGCATGAATCTCGTCTTCCGGCAGCGCCGTATCCAGCAACCCCAGCGCCGAGCGGCGCACCAGCTGGATGCCCTGCCAGATGATGTTGGCCGCGACCAGCAACGCGATCACCGCATCCAGCCAGAACCATTGGGTGAAAATGATCGCGATCACGCCGGCAATCACCCCCAGCGACGTCCACACATCGGTCAGCAAATGATGCCCATCCGCCTCCAGCGCAATGGAATTCTCGCGCTTGCCGGTGCGAATCAGCAACAACCCCACCGACAGGTTGATCAGCGTCGCCAGCGCCGTGATCGCCAGGCCGACAAAAGTCTGACCAATCGGCTGGGGATTCAGCAATCGCTCAACCGAGGTCCAGATGATGCTGCACGCGGCCAGCAGAATCAGCCCACCCTCAACGCCGCTGGAGAAGTATTCGGCCTTGTCGTGTCCATAGGCGTGGTCCTGGTCGGGAGGCCGGCTGGCGATGCTCAACATGATCAACGCGACTGTAGCGGCAGCAAGATTCACCAGCGACTCCAGCGCATCTGACAGCAAACCCACCGAGTTGGTCAGCCAGTAGGCACTGCCTTTGAGCAAAATGGTGAGCACGGCTGCGCCGATGGATAACCAGGCGTAGCGGGTTAACTTGGATCGATCTTGCAACATTTCAACGTCTCAGCTTTTCATTTCATTCTTGCGCTTTCAGCTCTACTATCCCAAACAATCTGGCCCGAGACGAAAAAACAGCGCGACAGTGTTTCGCCTGTCGCGCTGTTTTGCTGTGCAAGTTTTGCTGTGCAAACACACACCCAACCGCCTCAGCAGGTTCGAGGTGTGGTTCTAAAGCAACTTGAATTGAAGTTAGAACACTTTCACCAACGAACCTTCATCGCGTTTCACCACTTTAAAGGTTTTCTCGGCCGGCGTAATTACCGGCGATGTCCAGCGGAACACCCACTTGGCGTCATCGGCATACATGTTGACACAGCCATGGCTACGCGGTCGGCCGTAGTCGTTGTGCCAGTAGCTGCCGTGGAAGGCGATGCCGCTGGCGGTGAAATAGCTCACCCATGGAATGCCGGGCAGGTTGTAATAATCGACGCCGGGTGTGCCGCCATACATGCGCTGGGCCACAATCTTGCGAAAGATGCGGTGCTGGCCTGGAATGGTGCGCAAGCCGGGCAAACCCGTGGCGACACGGGCGCTAAACACAGGCTGGTCGTACTCGTAGGCCGTGGCAACCTGATTCTTCAAATCCACATCGATGCGCTTGGCCTCCAACGGCACCTCGGGCGAGATGGGCGAGAAATCCGACTCCGGCAAAATGCGGATTTTTTCGGCGTGGGTGTAGTAGCCGCGACCACCATATTCGTCGGCCAGTTGGTACCACACCTGATTCTGGTCGTCGGTGCTGACAGCGACAACGCGAAACATCATGCCATTCACAAACCGGTCGCGCACGCCGGCTTTGCCGTTGGGTTGCGAACGCGCCTCGACCATGGGCACGCTCACCTCGGCCCACAACCCACCCTCCGGCACCTCAGCGATGGGCGCATTCAGAGTATCCTCGCTAGGGTACACAAACGCCGAATGAATATAGCCGTCGGTGGTCTGATACCAAATCGAGTTGTAA
>JBBQST010000062.1:0-13326 GCA_038213625.1 Thermoflexales bacterium | reverse complement strand
GGCGCCGGTATGCGTGGCCTGGGTCTGCCCGATTGCGTGCGGCAGGCCAGGGACACCGCGGCGCAAGTGTCAGCGGCATTGCTGCGCATCAACAAGCCGGTGTTGGAGGTGCAGTCATGACTGCCCAGACACTAATTATCGGCACGCGCGGCAGCAAACTCGCGCTCACCCAGACCAATCTGGTGGCGGACTTGCTTCGCCATGCGCATCCTCAACTGATGGTCGAGATCAAGATCATCAGCACCCAGGGCGATCGGGTGTTGGATGTGGCACTGTCCAAGATCGGCGACAAGGGTCTGTTTGTGAAGGAGCTGGAGACGGCGCTGCTGACGCATGAGGTGCATCTGGCCGTGCACAGCGCCAAAGATTTGCCGTCGCAGTTGCCGGACGGGTTGACGCTGGTGGCCTTTCTGACGCGGGGCGATGTGCGGGATGCGCTGGTGGTGCGCACTGAGCCACGCGAAAGTGATCAGGATGATGTGTTGAATGCGTTGCAGCCCGGCGCACGCATCGGCACCAGCAGCTTGCGCCGCGCGTGTCAGTTGCGCGTGTGGCGGCCCGATCTGGACATCGCCGATGTGCGTGGCAATGTGGATTCGCGGCTGCGCAAGTTGCTGGCCGGCGACTACGACGCGCTGGTGTTGGCGGGTGCGGGCATGGAACGCTTGCGGTTTATTGAGCGCACGGCTGATGGCAATCCCAGCGCGCTGAACTTGAACAGCCTGCAAGTGACAGAGCCGTTGTGGGCCATTCCCATTCCCACCGCGACGATGTTGCCGGCCGTGGCGCAGGGTGCACTGGCGCTGGAATGTCGCGCCGACGATGCTGACACACGGGCATTGCTGGCGGTGTTGAATGATCCGGCCACCCACGCGGCTGCGCTGGCCGAGCGCGCGTTTTTGCGCCGGCTGGAAGGCGGTTGCCAGGCTCCCATTGCTGCGCTCGCGCAGGTTTCGGACCGGCACATGGCTATGACCGGTCTCGTTGGCTCGTTGGATGGAGCCGTGGTCGTTCGAGGTGAATGCGCGGGTTTGGTGGATGACGCGGCGACGCTGGGCACACAGTTGGCTGAGCAATTGCTGGCTCAGGGTGCGCGAGATATTTTGCGCGGCACCCGCGCCCAAGGGTTGCCATACCCGCTCCGAGATAAGCGGGTGGTGCTGACCCGGGCCGAGGGCCGCAATATGCATCTGGCCTCGCGCCTGCGCGAGCAGGGTGCAATTCCCGTTGTGTATCCGACCATCGCCTATGCACCGCCGGATGATTTTGGTGCGCTGAATGTGGCATTGCATCGGTTGATGGCCGGCGCATTTGACTGGCTGGTGCTGACCAGCGCCACGGCCGTGACCACGTTGAAAGTGTGGCTGGATGGTCACGGCCGACACAAGTGGCCCAGCGTGCGCATTGCCGCAGTGGGGCCGGCCACGGCCGAGGCGTGCGTGGTGCAATTGCAGCAAACCCCGGCATTGGTGCCGGAGAGCTATTCCTCTGCGGCCCTGGTCGAGACCCTGCGTGAAACCTATGGCGACCTGAGCCGTCAGCGTGTGCTGGTGCTCAATGCAAATCTGGCGCAGCCGACGCTGCAAACCCAACTCGAACACGCCGGTGCGCAGGTGGAGCGCGTGGTGGCGTATCGCACCGTGGCGGCCGGAAGTGCCGACGACAGCGGCGATGTGCCTGCCCTGCTGGCCGCGAACCAGATCGATGCCATCACCTTCACCAGCGGCAGCACGGTCAAATTCTTTCTCGAACGCATCGGCCCGGAGTTGCATGACGGGGCGCGCCAGGTGTTGAGCGTGTGCATCGGCCCCACGACTGCGGAGGCAGCGCGAACTGCCGGTTTTGTGCAGGTGGTGATGGCCGAGGCCGCGACAGAAGCCGCATTGATGACGGCATTGACGACCGCATTTGAAACCCAAACGAATCCGGCAGCGGGTCGTATAGGCCTCCAACTTAAATCATGAGCTCAGTCCCAACCGCTCGTCCAAGACGATTACGCCGCACCCCGGCACTGCGCAAATTGGTGCGCGAAACCACGCTGAGTGCGGGCAACCTGATTGCGCCGCTGTTTGTCCGACACGGCAAAAATGTGTCCAAGGCGATTGGGTCCATGCCGGGGCAGTCCCAGTTGTCGGTGGATCTGGTGGTGCGCGAGGCGGAGGTGCTGGCCAGAGCCGGCGTGCCAGCGGTGCTGTTGTTTGGCATCCCCTCCCGCAAAGACCTGTTGGGCAGCGAGAACTACGACCCTGATGGCATCGTGCCTCAGGCTATGCGTGCCATTAAAGCGGCAGTGCCAGACATGCTCGTGATCAGCGATATGTGCTTTTGCGAATACACCAGCCACGGCCACTGTGGCATTTTGAATGCGCCGGACGAAGCCGGGTATACGCCGCAACTTGAAGAAAGCTATCTGCTCAACGATGTGACGCTTGAATTATTGGGCAAAGCGAGTGTGGTGCATGCCCAGGCCGGTGCCGATATCATCGCCCCCAGCGGCATGCTAGATGGCATGGTCGGCGCGATCCGGGCGGCACTGGATGCCCAGCGTTTGGATCACGTCACGATCATGAGCTACGCGGCCAAATTTGCCAGCGGCTTCTACGGCCCATTTCGCGAGGCGGCTGAAGGTGCGCCGCAGTTTGGCGACCGCGCGCAGTATCAAATGGACTTTGGCAACAGCCGTGAGGCCATGAAAGAAGTGGCGCTGGATGTGGCTGAGGGCGCGGACATGTTGATGGTGAAGCCGGCCGGAGCCTACCTCGACATCATTCAACGCATTCGCGATGCCTACGATCTGCCACTGGCCGCTTATCAAGTCAGCGGCGAATTTAGCATGATCAAGGCGGCTGCCGCCAATGGCTGGATCGACGAGTGCCGCGTGGCGCTTGAATCTCTGACGGCCATCCGCCGCGCCGGTGCCGACATGATCATCACCTATTTTGCCAAGGACGCGGCCGGGTGGCTGCTGGCTGCTGGCGATTAGCCGCTAACAGCCAGCCGCCAACAACCAGCTGCCTCTTGACCAACCACTAACCACTCTTCTCCCCATGAACGATCGATTCTTAAAAGCCTGTCGGCGCGAAGCCACCGATTGCACACCTGTCTGGCTGATGCGCCAGGCCGGACGCTACATGCCGGAATATCGGACTATGCGCGAGAAGTATGGCTTCTTGCAAATGGTAAAAACGCCCGAGGTGGCGGCCGAGATTTCATTGCAGCCGGTGCGCGCGTTCGATGTCGATGCCGCCATTGTGTTTGCCGATATTTTGCCGGTGCTGGAGGGGCTGGGGCTCCAGCTCACCTATGAACACGGCGAAGGGCCGGTGATCCACAACCCCATCAAACTGGAAAGCGATGTGAGCCGGCTGCGCATCGGCACCGACCCACGCGAAACCACGGGCTATACGCTGGACGCCGTCCGCCTGTTGAAGCGCGAGCTGAGCGGCAAACTGCCCGTGATCGGCTTTAGCGGCGCACCGTTTACCCTGGCCGCCTACGCCATTGAGGGTGGCGGTTCCAAGGACTATCGCAGCATCAAACGCTTCATGCACAGCTATCCCGCGGCGTGGGCTGCATTGATGACGAATCTGAGCGACCTGGTGGCGGCCTATCTCATCGCCCAGATCGAGGCCGGCGCAGATGCGGTGCAAATCTTCGACAGTTGGGCCGGCATGCTCTCGCCGTTTGATTACGTGCAGAGCGTGCTGCCGTATGTGCGCCGCGTTGTGGCGAGTGTTCGGGAAACCTTAAGAGACGGAAGACGGGAGACGGAAGACGGCCACACAAATTCCGTCTTCCGTCCTCCGTCTCCCATATCCCCTCCCATCATTTACTTTGGCACCGACATGGCGGGCATGAGCCGGGTGTTGGGGCAGACCGGCGCAGACGTGCTGGGTGTGGACTGGCGGGTCAATCTGGATGCGGCGTGGGCGGAATTGGGCGATGTGGCGGTGCAGGGCAACCTCGACCCGGCCACCTTGTTTGCGCCGTGGCCGGCGGTGGAGCGGCGCGCGGCCGATGTGCTGGATCGTGTTGGTGGCCGGCCAGGGCACATCTTCAACCTGGGCCACGGCATCATGACCGAGACGCCGGTGGATACGGTGAAGCGGCTGGTGGATTTTGTCCACGACTACACCCGCAAGCCTGTGACGGATTCGGTGTCCGTTGCCGATGGAGTGCTTGGTGACTAGTCAACGAGATCAGGTTGCCGCACTGATGCAGACGATGCAGACCCGGCTGTGTGCGGCATTTGAAGCGTTGGATGGCCAGGCTCATTTCAAGAGCAAAAGCTGGGAGCGGCCGGGCGGTGGCACCGGCACGGCGCGAGTGTTGGCCGATGGCGCCGTGTTCGAGAAAGCCGGGGTGAACTTCAGCGCAGTGCATGGCGCGCAAACGCCGCCGAGCTTGTGGCAGGCGCATCCCAGGACGCAGGGCCAGCCTTATTTTGCGACCGGCGTCAGCATGGTGTTGCATCCCAAAAACCCATTTGCGCCGGCCTTTCACGCCAACTTTCGCTACTTTGAGGCGGGTGAAGGCGAGAACCTGGACAGCTGGTTTGGCGGTGGGATGGATATGACGCCGAATTATGGCTTTGATGCAGACGCGGTCCATTTTCACCAGAGCTTGCGCGCCTATTGCCACGCGCACGGAGCCGACTATGCCCAGCTCAAGGCCACGTGTGATGACTACTTTTTCATTAAGCATCGCAAAGAGATGCGCGGCATCGGCGGCATCTTCTTCGACGAGATTGATCTGGGCAATTTTGCGCAGACGTTCGCGTTTGTGCAGGCCGGCGCTCAGGCCATTCTGGATGCCTACACACCCATTGTGCAGCGTCGCAAAGACATGATCTATAACGACCGCGAGCGACAGTGGCAGCTCTATCGGCGCGGCCGGTATGTCGAATTCAATCTGGTCTACGACCGTGGCACGGTGTTTGGTTTGCAGACCAACGGCAATATCGAGGCGATTTTGATGTCGCTGCCACCCCTGGCGCGTTGGGAGTTTGATGTGGTGCCGGAGCCGGGCAGCCCCGAGGCGAAGTCACTGGAATTTTTGCAGCCGCGAGATTGGGCGGCTGAGCGGGTACACGCTGGAAGCGAGCGGAACGCTCCCAACGCTGAATAGGAAGAAAAAAACAGCATGAACTATCAAGCGTTTTTTGGACAGCGGCTGGATGCGCTGAAGCGTGAGGGCAATTACCGCACGTTCGTTGAGCTGGAGCGGCCAGCCGGCCAATTCCCCCGCGTCATCTGGCACAGCCCCACCGGGCCGCGCGAGGTGGTGACATGGTGCTCGAATGACTATCTGGGCATGGGGCATCACCGGGTAGTGAAAGAGGCCATGGTGCAGGCGGCCGAGGCTGGAGCAACGGGCGCCGGCGGCACACGCAATATCGGCGGCACCAACTACTGGCACATCAAGCTGGAGAAGACCCTGGCCGCGCTGCACCGCAAACCGGCCGCGCTGACCTTTACCTCGGGCTACACCGCCAACTTCACGGCGCTGGCCGTGCTGGGCAGCCTGTTGCCAAATTGCATGATTCTGTCCGACGCGTCCAACCACAACTCGATGATCGAAGGGATTCGCCGCAGCGGCGCAGTCAAACAGATTTTTGCGCATAACGATGTGCGCGATCTGGAGGCCAGGCTGGCTGCGCTGCCCAAAGAGCAGGCCAAGATCATCGCCTTCGAGTCGGTGTATTCGATGTGCGGGTCGATGGCACCGATCCGCGAGATCATTGCGCTGGCAAAGCAATACGGCGCGCTCACCTACCTGGATGAGGTGCACGCCGTGGGTATGTACGGCGAGCAGGGTGGCGGTGTGGCGCAGATGTTGGGGGCTGAGGTTGAGGCCGGCATCGACCTCATTCAAGGCACCATGGGCAAGGCGTTTGGGCTGGTGGGCGGCTACATCGCGGCCAGCGACGAACTGGTGGATTGCGTGCGCAGCTTTGGGCACGGCTTCATCTTCTCGACCTCGTTGCCGCCGGTGATTGCGGCGGGTGCCCATGCCAGCATCACCCATCTCATGCAGTCGAACACAGAGCGCGCGGCCCAGCGGCGCAATGTGGCCGAGCTCAAACAGGTGCTGTCCGCGGCTGGCATTCCCGCCATGGCCACCTCGCAAAGCCACATCGTGCCGATTGTGGTGGGCGATGCGATCAAGGCCAAGCGCGTGACGGACCGCCTGTTGGACGCGCACGGCGTGTATGTGCAGCCGATCAATTACCCCACCGTGCCGCGCGGCACCGAGCGCATCCGTCTGACACCAGGGCCGCACCACATGCCCAATTTGATTGCCGAATTGGTGTGCGCATTGGATGCCGTGTGGACGGAGTTTGATTTGCCGCGTGTGCTTGCACCTGCGCCGGTGGTGAAGCTACCTCGCAATGAACCGCTGATGCCGCTCGGCAAATTTACGCCGAAAGCCAGTCCGTGGACTGGCGCACTGGCTGCCTCCACCTGAACCACAAGGCTTTACCTACTACATGGAATGTAAAGACGCACTCACAATAGCCCAAGTGCTGCCGTTCCACTGCGCAACGCCCTTCACCGTCACGCCGCCCATGGATTTAAACGAGCCACCGGCGTAGACGAGGGTGCCTGCGGTGGCGATCTGATGGACGCGATCGGTATACATGCTGGTGCCGGTTCCCAGGGCATACCAGCGGTTGCCGTCCCAGCGCGCGATGCTTTTGGCCCCGACACTGGGAATCTCGAACATGCCGCCAACATAGGTGTTGCCGGATTGCGCGACCGCGATGGTGTCGATCTGGCCATCGGCAATGCCGGGTGGGCCGAAGCGATCGTTCCACAGCGCATCGTCGTCGTTGGCGCTGGCCGGTACTGCTGGTTCATCTATGCTGGCAATGGATTGTGCCTGGACTGGAAATGGATGGGTGAGCGCTAAAACGCCGCACAACGCGGCGAGAGTGTGCAGTGTTTTGAGTGCTTGCTTCGTATTCATCGTGATCAGGTTCCTCTGAGAACACAATAGATTTTCATCATCAAGATGGGCTCAAGCGAGCCTCAAGTCAGCCTCAAACCTCCTTCTTGCACGACTGTTCGAATTGCCCCAGGCATGTCCGCGAGTGCTTGATTTCGACTAATCCCACCTCTAGAATGTTTGCGTTTGAACCCACTTTGTTCGTTTGAGGAGAAACCCGAAGATGACTGACAGCCCCATTTGGACCGACATTGACTATGAGAAAGACGGCAAACAAACCGGCTTTCTCGGCGTGCCTCAATCCACCAACACGGCCGGTTGGGCCACGATCTTTATTCCCATCATCGTGATCCGCAATGGGGACGGCCCCACGGCGTTGCTGTTTGGCGGCAACCATGGTGATGAATACGAAGGGCAGGTGACGCTGCTGAATCTGGCCCGCGAGATTGACCCCTCTCAAGTGCGTGGCCGCATCATCATGATTCCGGCTTTGAACCTGCCGGCCAGCCAGAACGGCACGCGCCTGTCACCGTTGGATGGCATGAACATGAACCGCGCTTTTCCGGGCAATCCGGCCGGCACCGCCACCAGCCAGATCGCGCACTATGTGGCTTCGGTGCTGATGCCACTGGCCGACTTTGTGGTCGACATTCACTCAGGCGGCCGCTCGATGCACTTTTTGTCGTCGGTGAATATGCACCGGGTTAGTGATACGGCTCAAATGAACGCGATGCTCGACGCGGCCAAGGCTTGGGGCGCGCCGTATGTCTTCATCTATAAGGATGTGGCTGGATCGGGTTTGTTGCCAAGCTATGCCGAGTCGTTGGGGAAAGTGACCCTGGGCACCGAGCTGGGCAGCGCCTCGCAGTTCGGCGTGGGCACGCTCAAAATCGCTGCCGATGGTTTGCGCAATGCGCTGGCGGCGCGTGGCTTTTTGCCCCATCATCGGCCTGTGCCTATGACGGCAGAGCCGCAAATTGTCGCGTCCGAGTCGCAAAACGATTACGTGATGTCGCCGGCCGATGGCGTCTACGAGCCGTTTGTGGAGTTGGGTGATTCCGTGCAGGTGGGCCAGGATATCGGTCAGATTCACTTTGTGTCTCAACCGGCATGGCCGCCGCTCAAGGTGCAGGCGCTGACTGAGGGGTTTGTGATCAGCCGCCGCGCATTCCCGCTGACCCGGCAGGGCGAGTGCGTGGCCGTGATTGCGCGGCCGTTTGAGCTGGCTTGAAAAACGCGGATCAAGATCGTGCACGTGACACGTTCAACGTGTCACGTGCACGATCCGCGTTTTTCAATACGCACATCCTTGCTTATCCAGCCTTGCGCCGATTGCCGTATGAGGATATTGGCTTTGCCAAGCTCGATCATCATCGCGGATTACGACAGGGTTTCCCGGAGGTGGGGTAGGACACCTTAAAAAACGTCAGACGTCTTCTTGGACGTCTGACGTTTTAGTTACGGCGTCTTCGTCGGCCGCGCCGTTGCCATGGCTGTTGGAGCCAGCACGACATCCAGGCCCTGAGTGGCCGTGGCCGGGCAGGAGTTGTAGTTTGCGCCCAGCACCACACGGGCTGCAGCCGGGTTCATCGGATTTGGCTGGGCGATGATGTTCCTGGGCTTGACGTTGAATATCTTGGCCAGCCGCGGCACGGGTGATCCCTTCGACGAAGTGGTGTAGACGATAATCTGGGTCTCCTTTTGATCCGGCGTCTCGGTTTTGCCAGTTTTGATCACACTGAAACCCTCCCAATTCAGACGTTCGGCGGCAACGGCTTCCATGTCCACGCGCTTGCTGCCGTTGTAAACCTGGACTACGGGCAACACCTGAATCTGGTTGTCGGCCGGTGGCGTCAGTGCCTCGCGAATGTAGGGCAGCGTCTTCTCGGTTCGCACGAGTAACGACGCGCCGCTGGGCGAGGTGTAGGCATTGACGATGCCATAGGTGATGACGCGGCTCTTGATCTGTAAGTCGTCCAGATTTTGGGCGATGCTGACCAGCGCAGGCAGATCGCCGATGCCGATATCGGTGTCGAGGTGAGCACGAAAGTCGGCATACAGGCCGATGGCGTTTTGGAGCAGATTGCCGTCGCGCGCTTTCTTGAGCACGGCTCGCATCACCTTTTGTTGCCGGCGGGCGCGATCGAAGTCGGTGGTGCTGAGCCGCGAGCGCGAGAACCACAACGCCTGTTTGCCCGACAACGTGACCCGGCCGGGAAGCACATCCAAATCGCTCTTGCCTTTGGGCACCTCCTTGTCGGGGAAGGTGTCGTGCAGCTCGCACTCGGCCAGCACCTCGACGCCGTTGAGACGGTCGATGGCGTTGATGAATCCCTGGAAATCGATGTGCGCATAGTGGTCGATCTGGATGCCGAAGTTTTTGCGCAGGGTCAGGGCCAGAAATGACGGGCCACCGCCGGGATATTTATTTCGATAGCCGCGTTGATACACCGTGTTGATGCGGTCATCGCCCACGTCTGGAATGCGCACGACTAAATCTCGCGGGAAAGATAACAGGCTGACCGACGGAATGTCGGGGTTGATGCTCGCGATCATGATCGAGTCGGTGCGCGCATTTTTAACATCGGTGGAGGCATCGGTGCCGAGCAACAGGATGTTGATGGTGCCGGCGCTTTGCTCGATCAGGGGCGCATCCTTGTCCGTCACGTCACTGGCATCCACCCCAAACGGCACTGGGGTGGGCACCGCTTGCGTGGGCGAGAGCGTCGCGCCAGCAGTCACAGCCACGCGGGCTGTGCTGCGCGGCGTCGGCGTTGCACCTTTGGGTGTGGCTGTGATCTGGGCCGGCGCAGTGGATGTGGCTTTGGCTGTGGGCGGTGGTGTTTGCCCGGCCGCGGTCTGGCCGGTGCTAAGCAGAAGCGTGATCGCAGTAAAAACGATGATTGCTTTATACGTCATGTGCTGGGTTGACTGTGTCATGTGCGTCCCATTAAAGCACGCTGCAAACCAGATCCGGCGCAAGCCAGCACGGCGCAAAGTAGGCCGGTGTGTTCGACAACGGCAACACGCTTTCATCCAGCACCAAACCCAGCGCCGTCTGCATGAAGCTGCGGCGAGCTTGAATGCGTTGCCACACGGCCGGGTAGTTGGCAGCCAGATCGGCGCGCAACTGAGCATCGGCAATCGCCACGGTGTCCTCGCAGTTCAGCGCCTGGCCGTCCGGCATGGGCGAGGGAATAATGTCGCACTGCAGGGCCATGCCACTGAGCACGGCATCGCCGCTGTCTTGGCGAATTGGCGTGTGCGTCCACTCATCAATCGACACCAGATGGCCCGGGTTTAGCGCAGGACGAATACTTGAACCTTCAAATGCGGCCAGTACCTGATTGAACAACTCGCCACCGATGGCACCCACGCGGATGGTCTGATACCACGTGGCAATGGCCTTGAAATAGGGGGTCACATAGCCCTCGACGAAACCAGCCGGGGCATCGGTGCGCAACAGCCCCGCGCGCGCGCACAGAGACCCCCAATAGCCGATGGCGGTCGAGACCCCGTCGCCATAGTCCAACTTGCGCATGCCCGGACTGCGCAGGCCGACGACCGGTTCGCCCGCGCCGGCCGAGTTCAACATGGGGTGGCACGACATGGGCAGACCTTGATAGGCAAACTGCAATGCCGCTTCGGACTCGGTTTGGCCGGGTGTGGCGTGGCGCAACACCCGTTGCACCGCCTCGCTGGTGCGCATGGCCGCCCACTCAAACATGGCAATTTGGGCGGCGCTGTTGCGGCTCTTCAAGCCCTGGGTCGGGTGCATGAGCGCATGGGTCACGTCGATGACGCGGCCTTGCTCGCCGCGAGTCTGCTCGCCGGCCACGCGTTGCAAGTGCCGCAGAAAATAAGCCGGGATGAAAGCGGGTGTGGTCAGATCCTCATCCTCGCTGGCTTCGAGATATTTCCAACCCACCACGCCGATGCTATCGCCGGCCTTGAGCCCAATCTGGCGCAAGACCGCGTCCAGCCGTGGGGCCTGGTCGCGGGCCTGACCCATCAGGCTAAACGATTGACACAACACAAAGGCCATGTCGGGCCGCGCCTGAGAGGTGTAACCCATGTCTTCATTGCCGAGGATGAGGGTGCGGGACGCATTGGGCCCCAACAGCAAGAGTGCCTCTTCAAAGCGCGGGTCGAAGTGAGTGAGGAAGACCAGGTTGGCGGCATGCTCGCGGTCGGCATACACCGCGACCCAGGTCGTGCCGGCTGTGGCATACAGCTCGGCCAGGCGTTGCTCGTATTCGGCCGTGGGGAGCGTGGGTTGGGGCTCGTCGGCGGGAATGGACCAATCGGGCCGTTCGATCTGGCGAAGCGAGACATTCGTGACATTCATATTAAAGGCCAGTTTACGCGTAGATTTGCCCAGCCATTTTGGGAGCATGGATAGGGCATCAGAACGCGCGCGTCAGAACGCGCGCGTCAGAACGTGGGCGTCAGAACGCGATTGTGTTCCCGCCATCCACCACCAAAATATGCCCCGTCACCATGCTGGCGGCGTCTGAGGCCAGGAAGAGGGCCGGGCCGATGATTTCGTGCACCTCGCCCAAACGCCCCAATGGAATTCGATTGACAAAATAGGCTTCTGTTTCGGGCTTTTGGGCGAGCAGGTTTTTGACCAGCGGCGTTTTGAACTGCACCGGCGCAATCGCATTCACGCGGATGCCGTGCCTGGCCCATTCCACAGCCAGATCACGCGTGAGCGCATTCACGCCGCCCTTGGCCGCGCTGTAATTGGCGTTGCCGGTGGTGAGGCCGACCAGGCTGGCCACCGACGACATATTGATGATGCTGCCGCCTCCGCCCCGCTCGATCATGTGTTGGCCGACGGCCTGGTTGAACAGCCACACGCCTTTCAAATTGATGTTGATGACGCGGTCCCACTGATCCTGCCGCATGTCCTCGGCCGGGTTGCGGTCGCCAACGCCGGCGATGGCGGCCAGAATATCGATGCGGCCATAGGTGTGTAGGGCCGTGGCGATGGCGGCCTGGACCTGGTCTTGCACGGACACATCGCATTGAATGGGGTGGGCGTGGCCGTGGCGTTGCTGAATACGCTCGACAGTGTCCTGAGCCGCAGCGGCGTTGTAATCGACCACCAGCACGGCCGCACCAAATTGGGCAAACCCCTCGGCAATGCCACGTCCCAGCCCAGAGCCGCCGCCGGTGACCAGAGCGACCTTGTTTTTGAGGCTGAAGATGCCGGTGAGGTCGGGCAAGTGTTTTTCGTTTTCAGTCATGGATTGTTCCCAGGCATTAAAGGTTTAGGGCAATGAGTTATCTCGTGAAAACGGATTTTGGACAGAATGACAGAATAAACAAATCTCGTTTTGTTCATTCTGTCCAAAATTCTGCTGAACCCCTAGCAAATGGACTGCATGCGCATCTTGACAATGAGCTAGTTCAATTTATTTTGACGTCTACGTCTACGTCTACGTCTACGTCTACGTCTACGTCTACGTCTCTATTTCAGCGCATCGACAATAGCGCTGGAGTTGTGCCGGATGGCATCGACATACGTGGCTCCTGAGCTACCGACCGGCCCATGCGCATCAGTGTATAGCTCGGGGCCGATGATGACGCTGGCCTCTTGCGCCACCCGCTCCACCCGTTGTGGGTTGGTGGTGTTTTCGATAAAGATCGCCTTGACCTGTTGTGCTTTGATGGCGTCGATAAGCGTGACCCTATCCTGCAAGGCAGGATTTTAGGCTGATCCATAGGACTATATGTGTATGACTTGCTAAGGCTTTAGTGAGAGGTAACTACGCAATCTTATGGCTACGCTCTGTTGCGTTAATTGCTGTCTGCAATATTAAAACTGTAATCTTTCATGGTTCTTCAGTGGAGTTTGTCACTATGCCAGCACTGTTTCCCCAACGCTCAGGACATATCGGCCATATAGTTGCCGCGTCCGCCTGCCTCATATCTGCTTATGGCTCAATCCATCCAGCCGCTTCGGCCCATGCAGCGCCATCACCCTACACAACAAATTATGGCGTCGCACGCGTAGCACCCGCCGCACCATTCGTCATTAGCGGCCTAGCCTTTCGAGATGCCAACTTCAATGGTGCGCGTGAGCTGATCGAAGTCGGGGTGGCTGGTGTGATGGTGACCGCCTACGATGTGAACGGGAGTGTGGCCGGCGCAACCACCACCGTTGCCAACGGCACCTATTCCCTGGCCCCATCAGGTGCGGGCCCCCACCGTGTCGAATTTTCAGGCTGGGCCGCTTATTTACGACCTGGCCCACGCGGCACCGATTCGGGCACCAGCGTGCAATTTGTGGCAACGGCGAACACCACGAATATCAACCTGGGTTTGGCCAACCCGGCCGATTTTGGGTCCGTCTCACCTCGCTTGGCCACC
>JBBQST010000061.1:0-13338 GCA_038213625.1 Thermoflexales bacterium | reverse complement strand
GAGCCACGACCAAATTAACAACATTGACGTGCTGGCCATTAATGCAGCCAGCGCGGCGTTGTGCATCAGCGATGTGCCGTTCACCACGCCCGTCGGTGCCGTGCGCGTCGGCCTGATCAACGGCGAGTTGGTGTTCAACCCCACGATCCCGGAGATGGACTACAGCGACCTGGACTTGCGCATTGCCGCCACCAAGGACGCCATCGTCATGGTGGAGTGCGGGGCCAACGAAGTCGATGACGAGACCATGGTTCGCGCGCTCCGCGCCGGCCATGAGGCCATTCAGGATATTGTGGCCGTGCAAGAGCAGATGATGGCTGAGATTGGCAAAACCAAGATCACCAGCTATGCCAAGTTCGGCAAGAACGAGACCTTCAACACCGCCGTGCGCGAGGCCCTGGGTGGTCGCGTGTCCAAGGTGTTGGGCGACGACTCGTTGGAGAAGGCCGAGCGCCAGGCCGCCATTGACCTGCTGGAAGGCGAAGTGGTGGCCGAGATGCAGAGCATCGGCGACGTAAACGCCGATGAGTTGCACGCCATCGTCAAAGACTTGCAGGCCGAGCATGTGCGCGAGAAAATCCTGCGCCAGGGCATTCGCCCCGACGGCCGCACCCTCAAGCAGATTCGCGCCATTTGGTGCGAGGCCGGCGATCATCTGGCCCCGCGCACCCACGGCGCAGCCCTGTTCACCCGCGGCGAGACGCAGATCCTGTCGCTCGTGACGTTGGGTAGCAAGGGCGATGCGCAGATGTTGGACGGTCTATACCCGGCTGATGAGAAGCGCTATTTGCACCACTACAACTTCCCGCCTTACTCGACCGGCGAGGCCAAAATCTTGCGCGGCAGCAGCCGCCGCGAGATCGGCCACAGCGCGTTGGCCGAGCGGGCGTTGATTCCGGTGATCCCTGACGAGAACGAGTTTCCCTACACCCTGCGTGTGGTCAGCGAGGCGTTGTCGTCCAACGGCTCCACCTCCATGGGCAGTGTGTGCGGCAGCACGATGGCGCTGATGGACGCGGGTGTGCCGATCAAGGCTCCCGTGGCCGGCATTGCCATGGGTTTGATCACCGATGCCACGCAGGGCGTTGCCGGTGGCTATGCCATTTTGAGCGACATCCAGGGCATCGAGGATCACCTCGGCGACATGGACTTCAAGGTGGCCGGCACCGCCAAGGGCATTACCGCTTTGCAGATGGACATCAAGATCAAAGGTCTCACGATGGAGATCCTAGAGAAGGCCATTGCCCAGGCGTATGAGGGCCGAATCAACATCATGGCCCGCATGTTGGAGACGATCAGCGAGCCGCGCGCCGTGATGAAGTCTCACACGCCGCGCATGTTGATTGTGCAGGTTGACCCTGAGAAGTTGGGCATGATCATCGGCCCCGGCGGCAAGACCGTGCGCGCCATTCAGGAGCAGACCGGCGCCAAGATCGACATCGAGGACGACGGCCGCGTGTTCATCTCCAGCGCCGACGGCCCCAGCGCCGAGAAGGCCCGCGAGATCATCAGCAGCATGACCGGCGAAGTGAAGCCCGGTGAGATTTACACCGGCAAAGTCGTGCGCATCACCGACTTTGGTGCCTTCATCGAGATTCTGCCCAAGATGGACGGCATGGTCCACGTCAGCCAGTTGAGCGATCATCCGGTGAAGAACGTGGCCGATGAAGTTGAGATGGGCCAGGAAGTGACCGTGATGGTGCTCAATGTCGAGAACGGCAAGATTCGGCTCAGCCGCAAGGCCGTGCTGGAAGGCATGACGTTGGAAGAGGCCCAGGCCGCTGACAGTGGTGGCCGTGGCCCACGTCGCGATAGCGGCGGTGATCGTGGTGGTCGCGGTGGTGACCGCGGTGGTGACCGTGGCCCGCGCCGTGATGGTGGTGGCGACCGTGGCGGTGATCGTGGCCCCAGCAGCAGTGGCACCAGCACGCCCGTCGGCAACGGTGGTGGTTCGAGCGGTAGCGCTCGCCCGCCCTTGCGCCGCAGCGGCGGTGGTGGCGGCGGCTTCCGCGGCTAATTCGCACTGCGTGTGACACAACAAAAAAGACCTCGCGGGTTTGCGCCAACGATGAGCGACGAAACCCGCGAGGTCTTTTTTTGTTGCGTCGTCGCTAAAAAGAAGTCAGACGTCTTTCGAGACGTCTGACTTCTAGTGTGAGATTACGACGGGAACATCAATGCGGCCAGGTTCACAAACGCGCGCTTGCCGTTCTCGGTCATGTCGATGGGGCCGTTGCCGAATCCCCACAACGCATAGCGCGTGTTCTCGCGGCCCACATTGATGAGGTTGGGCGTGCCTGGGTCGGTGCCGATGAACTCGACGCCGACGGGTGGGGCGGTGCCTAGGTCCAATCGTAGGCCGGGGCTGTGGTCGAACACGGTGTAGGGCGAACCCCCCATCAGCACGAACGGCTGTGACCACACCGGCGCTCCTGGGCTGAAGGCCTGTGTGCGAGTCATGTTGGCCATGCGAGTGACGGCGCTGGTCGAGCCGAGGTTGAGCCCCAGATCGTTGAACAGCGCATAGCCGCCTTCGCCCAAGCCCAGGATCGGCAACCCTGCGGCGTTGAGTGCATTGCGCAATGTCGCGGTGGCCCAGTCCTGGCCGGCCAGCGCGCTGTCCGAGGCGATGATGAAGCCGCGATAGTCGCTGAGCTGGGTCGTTGTGAGAGCATAGGCCGACAGCGGCATCAGATCCAACCCCGCGTTGTTCAACAAGCTTTGATACAACTCGAACTGATCGAGATCGCTCTGCTCGTTGAAGACATAGGCGACCGGCTTGCTTTGCACGAAGGTGCCTTGCAGGAAGCGTGCGAACGGCTGGCCGTTGTGCGTGCCGCTGACGACGACTCGCACCTGATACGCACCAGGCAACGCCGCGGTGAACGGCTCGGTGGCGTAGATGCCGGCCCCGCGCTCGATCAGCCGGGTGTCCTGGGTGCTGCCATCCGGGCCAAAGATTTTGGCCAGCACAGTCGCGCCTGCCACCGGCCCAGTGCCATCGGCCAAAGCCAGCGTCAGGGTGATCGGGCAACCCGGCACGCCGTCCTGATCGCAACGACCCAGCGTGCTGCGGGCAGCCGCCTCACGAACCTTTTGCACGGCCGGCAACAACAGTCCTACCAATGGCGTCTCGCCCGATGAGAAGGCGGCGAAGTTGACGGGTGAACCGGCCGGTGAGATGTTGCTCAGCACCAGCTTCCAGATGCCCCGAGCCGGTTGCTGCACGCGCGCGCTCATGGCGCGCTCGTCAGCGTAGATGGAGGTGCCGGGATCGGTCGTGGTGACGACACTGCCATCGGGTTTGACCACGGCCATGGCCCACGCGCCTTCGCGATTGAACAGGGCATTGAACACCACTGAATCGCCATCGACAGGGATGTTGCGGGTGACGGTGGTGCTCACGGCCAGGGTGCCGAAGCCCTCATCGAGGCGAACCTGATGCAGCACGGTGTCGGCGGCACCGAGCAACTGGTCGGCCAGCACCCAGTCATTGCCCACTGGGATTCCGTCGATGGTCGGTGACAGCGGCGCGTGCCGATACTCGGATTTGTCGCCGAAGCCTTCACTCAGCCGGCGCTGATAGTCGGCCCCGCTGTTCCCTGCGCCGATGATGATGAGGCCGGTCTCGCCAAAGCCGGGCAGCGGCGCGCCCAACACATCCAGGGTGGGGTCATCCGGTTGTGCGCCATTGACTGCGATGATGAAGCGGGCCTCATCCGGCCCTGGGTCGGTCTGGCTGATCTGGGCCTGGGCTGCCAACAGGGCGGTGCCCAGGAAGTTGGTGCCGGTCGGCGTGGTCGATGCCAGCGCGGCATAGCCGGTGCTGATCACCCGCTGGTCACCCAGTGGGGTCTTGGGCAGCAGCACTGTGGCTGTGGCACCGGTGGAGATGATGTTGAGCGTGCCAATGGGCGGCAACTGCGCGCCAAACAACTTGATGGCGTCAATTTGGCCGGGCGGCACCGGCACAGTGAGCGGGTGCAGGGGGTTGGCCAGCGAGGTGTCGAATGACAGGCCCACATTCGGCTTTACCAGGAACTTGGTGTATTTGATGCCGTCGATGGCCGAGATGTTGTAGGTGCCGCTGGAGGCGGTGTGCTCGACGCGCACCGTGTATTTGCCTTCAATTGGTTGCGTGGGCAGATTGACGAATAAGTTGACCTGATCACCAAACGCCTGCACGAAAGCGTAGATACTGGCTTGCTGTGTCGCGCCGGGTGAGCCGGGCTTGTCGATGAAGACCTTGAACTGGCCCTGCGTGTATTTCTGCACGGGATAGGCTTCGGGCAGGATGAGCTGCACGCGCACCAGCAGCGGCGAGGGCTTGTTGATGGGGCCGATGTCGTCGGCCATGTTGTTGGTCGGGTAGACCATCTTCAGATCGGGCTTGCAGCCGATGCCGCCCAGGGCTTGGAAGTTGGAGGACTCGCCAAAATCCAGCTTGCCGTTGCGGTTGGCATCCTCGCAGCCGTCCAGTGCCTTGTCATTGTCGTTGTCGGGCTTCAACTCCATGCGCCGGAAATCAAACTTTGGCGGGAAGATAGGCAACAGGATGGGGAAGGACGTGGCCGAGCGCTTGGCATACTTGTCGGCGCTGTTAAACACGTAGGAGGCCACATCCTCCTTGTCCTTCAGACCATCGCCGTCGGTATCCTCGTTGAATGGATCGGTGTAGAAGCGCTTGATCTCGTCGAAGTCGTTCATGCCGTCGTTGTCGCTGTCTTTGTTAAAGGTTGCTTCGCTGAAGTGTGCTTTGACGGTGACATTGTCTTTGACATATAGGCTGCGCTCGACCGTGTTTTGGAAGGTCTCCCACGGCTCCCAGCGCGCGCCGGTGGTGCAGAAATTGCCGGGGCCTTCGCACGAGCCGTTGGGCACCGGGTCGGCGATGTGAATTTCAATGTTGCTGCCATCCGTGTAGCGATAGCCATCGACCACGCGCATATGCGCGTTCTTCAGGTTCACCGAGGCAAATGGGCGGCCGCTGTCAATCAAGCTCTGCACAAACGAGAACGCGATTGGGCTTGAGATGCCGGCTGCACAGGTGTAGGTTGCATCATCAGCGTCGTAGCCTTTAATGCCCGCGCCGATGGGATCGGGGCAGTGTTTGACAAACTCGATATTGTCCTCGCCCACCCCCAACGCCCAGCCAATGATGTACTTCTGGCCGCTCTCGCTGCCAATGCCTTTGTTGAAGGCAAAGTCGCCCTCCGGAATGCCTTTAAATTCCGTAGACAGATCCCACCCCTCAGTCGTCTGATAGGACAGGCGGTCGATTGAAAGCTGGCCGCCGTAGTAGCTGGTGAGCATGCTGGTGGAGGCGCGCACACACATCATGTTGTCGTAACCGTTGAAGGACATGAGCGGTTTGAGCGTGCCAACCTCGTAGTGAGGACCGTCCCAACGGCTGGTGTCGCCCGTGCGCGGCAGACCAAATGGATTATTCTTGCTGTCGACGTTCCAGGTGCCGCCACCAATATCGAGCGAGGTCGTGTCCTTGCGCTGCACGCGATAGTTGCTGGTGGAAAGCAATAGCTTGGTCACCAGCGGCCCATCGACCGAGAGCGGTGACGTGTTCTTCGACGCGTTTCCCGCGGGCAGCGTTGCACTCTTCAGCTTGTTGGGGCCGAAATAGCCACTGGTGGCACCTTGGGCATTCACACTGCGCACGCGCCAGTAATAGATGCCGCTAGGCTGGGGTGCACCGGCATTCCAGCCGGCATAAACTGTGCGGGTATGAACCAAGATCGTGCTGAAATCGGGGCTGGTGGACAGATCAAAGTCATACGCCACGGCATCCGGGGTCGGTGTCCAGGCCACGCCAAAGGTCTCGCTGGAGACGGCACCGCCATCTGGAATGGTGCTGCCCAGCGGCCCGGGCAATTGATTGACCTTGCCGCGCGTGCTGCCGCTGGCGCGATAGCTGTTCCATTTCTGGTTGTAAATGCCGAAGCTCTGATTGGGCGATTTCGGGCTGAGCGCCACTTCACCTCCAAAGCCCTGGTCGTAAAGCAGGTGTTGGCCGTCGCCCCACAAATCGGCCGCCACCGCGGCATCATCATCGGTGCCGGGGTCCTTGCCCCACGCCACAAAGTCTACGAGTGTGTTGCTGGTGTTGTAGAGGCTGATCTGGTCGCCATCGGGTTCCAGCGCGTTTGCCAGGCCGGGCGCATACAGCGTCGCCATGCGATCTCCAAAGTCCAGATCGTTGGTGCCAGGGCCAAACATCACCACCACATGCGCATCAAACGGCACCGGTGGGAGATCGGCGAGAAATACAAACGTATTGCCATCTTCGTCGCTGAGGGTGAAGCCGGCCAGTGAAACGCTTGCCGGCGATCCATAGCTCTGGTTTTGGGCCAGCGCAGTGGTGGAGAGTGGCGGCTGGCCGCGCTGCACAATCGGCAGCATCAGCGTATTCGTCAACAGCGATTGCACCGCAATCTCGACCCAGGCCGGCTGGTTCGGCCCACTCAGTGGTGAAATTTCACTCAGGGCCAATTGGCCGATTTCAATGGCCTGTTGTTGGGGAGCTTGAGTTTGTACGGGTTGTACCTGTTGGGGTGCTGCCAGCGCAATATCGGCCGGGGAGCCAAATTGGCTGCGGTCCCAAACCCCGGCCGCGGCCACTCGAACGGGTCCTGGCTGGGTGAGCAGCAAGACGGCCGCGGCCAATGTAGCAGCAATGCGGGTGGTCGTGGTTGCTGCAATGCGTGATTTTGATTTCATAATAGCCTCCTGTGTCAATGCCTTCTTCTGGGAAGTGTGATCGGCAGGCTAACATGGCCGCGTCCATATAGCGTCCATAGGAATCATGAAATCGGGACAGGTTTTAAATCCATTAATCTGGTTTGAGAGAATTCATTCGTTAGATGGAAAGCCGAATTTGGCGTGCGGCAATCATGCCTTAATGGTTCAGGCGGGTGCGGCGATCCTCTCCAAGCTCGCGTCGACATGCCTGAAATACCCGAGCCGTTGCCTTCAATAGAGCGCGATGTCTATTGCGATCTCGTCTTTAATTCCGAAGCCAATCCCGGTGCAGTGGCTACAATCAACTCACATGCCACTCAACATGCAGAATATCGCGATGCCGGATACGGTGGTGTCAGCGATCGAGCTTCGCCTGCTGGGCTGTGTGGACGTTCGGCGCAATGGCAGTCCGGTCAGCGGCTTTCGTTCCTACAAAGTGCTTGCGCTGCTGTGTTATCTGGCGATTCAGAACAAGCCCGTGTTGCGCACCTTGCTGGCCGATGTGTTTTGGCCCCGGCTGGATGTGGAAAAGGCCGGCGCTGAACTCCGGCGCGCGCTGAATAATCTCGGCACCCTGCTGCCGGGTTGTGTGCAGGCCGATAAGCTGAATGTGACGTTTTGCCACGGTGCTGCCAGCCTGTATTTTGATATGGCACATGCCAGGGCTTTACTGGCGCAGGAGTCGTTGCCGGCGCTGGCCCAGGCGGTGGAGCTGAGCCGTGGCGAGCTGATGGCCGGCTTTGCGCTGGCTGATTGCCCCGAGTTCGAAACCTGGCTGACTGCTGAGCGCGAGCAGTGGCGGCAACGCATGGCTCAGGCCTATCCCGTTCTCATCGATCACCTCATCCACCAACGCCAGCATGGGCGCGCCATCGCGATTGCGAGACAGGCCGTGACGTTGGACCCGTGGCGCGAGGATGCCCATCGCACACTCATGTTGCTGCTGGCGCGCACTGGCCAACGCACGGCGGCGCTGGAGCAATATCAGAAGTGCCGGGCTGGGCTAAAAGCCGAACTGGGCGTGGAAGCCGACGAGGAAACGATTGCGCTATATGAACGCATTCGCGCGCAATCCAGCCACGCGACCCGGCTGACTGCATTGCAGGCCTCGCACCATGCCGCCCACGAAGCCGACTTGATTGGCCGTGCGGCCGACCTGGCCCATGTGCTGGCGCGATTGGATTCGCCACAGGGCCGGCTCATCACCCTCACTGGCCCAGGTGGCATGGGTAAAACGACGCTGGCGATGCAGGTGCTGGCCGAGCGCGGCCAGAGCGATTTCATCAACGGCACCTACTTTGTCCCGCTCGCGCCCATTTCACCGCGCGAGTTTTTGCCGACGGCGATTGCCACGGCCATTGCCAGTGTCATGGGGCTGAGCTTCACCGGCTCTGACGAACCCAGGGCGCAACTGCTGCGCCTGCTGGCCAATCGGGATGTGTTGCTGGTGCTGGATAACTTCGAGCATCTGAGCACCGATCCCCATGCCAGCCAGTTTGTGGCCGATGTGCTGGGCCATGCGCCGTGGGTCAAGGTTGTGGTCACCTCGCGGGTGCGGCTGGGGTTGCCAGGCGAATGGGTGATTGAGCTGGATGGGTTGAGCGTGCCGCCGGCAGCGCCATTGGCAACCACACGCGAGACTTTGGAGGCCAGTGGGGCCGGCCAACTGTTTCTGCGCAGCGCCGCCCACATGCAGCCGACGCTGGTGCGTAATTTGAGCGATGGTGATGTTCACGCCATCGCCCGCATCTGCCAGCTCACCCTGGGAATGCCGCTGGCGCTGGAGATGGCGGCCAGTTGGGTGCGCGTGTTGCCGTGCCGCGAGATTGCCGATGAGATTCAACGCAACCTGGACTTTTTGGAGAGCACGCATTCGGGCACGCCGGCGCGCCATCGCAGCATGCGAGCGGTGTTCAACCATTCGTGGGCACTGCTGGGCGAGCCCGAGCGCGAGGCGTTTGCGCGGCTGTCGGTGTTTCGTGGCGGCTTCACCCGCGAGGCGGCTGCCCGGGTGACGGGCGCAACCCTGACCCAGCTATTGGCGTTCATGGATCAATCGCTGGTGCGCCGGAGCAGCAGCGACCGGGCCGACCGGTTTGAAGTGCACGAGTTGTTGCGCCAATTTGCCGAAGAGCGATTGACCACAGCCTTGCCCGAACCCGTGCACAGGGCCGTTCGAGACGCGCACAGCGCCTACTACACGGAGTGGCTGCAAGCGCGCGAAAGTGAGATGAGCAGCCGCCATATTCGCGCCGCGTGCGAAGCGATTTTGGGTGAGTTGGAGAATGTGCGCGCGGCCTGGTATTGGGCGTGCCAATATCGGCAGGCCGATGTGTTGCTGCGCATGACCGACACGCTTATTTTGTTCTACGACGTGCGCTGCCTGTTTGAAGAATCGGAGCGGATGTATGGCCTGGCTGTAGACGCGTTGTCCGCAAGTTCTGCAAGTGCAGAGGATTCGCCGCTGCACCAGGCGGCGCTGGGCACCATGCTCGGCGCGCTGGCGTGGGTGCGCTGGCAGCGGTTGCGCTACGCCGAGGCGCGTGAACTGGCCGAGCGCGGCCTGGTGCTGTTGCGCCAAAGCCGCGACCGCAAACATCTGGCCCAGGGCCTGTTTGTGCGCGCAGCCATCGCCGCCACCAGCGGCGACTATGCCAATGCCATGACCTGGTATCACGAGAGCAATGCGCTATTCACCGAGCTGCAGGATGCGTGGGGCATGGCCACGACCCTATTCTCGTTGGCGCAATTTGCCGTGGCGCAGGGACAACCCGTCGTGGTCGAGTCCTATTTGCAGCAGAGTCTGGCTATCTCCAACCAGACCGGCGATGTGCGCAGCCGCGCCTTTGCACTGATGGCTCTGGGTAATAAGCACACTGAGGAAGGCCAGCATGCCGCGGCGCGAGAGGAATTGCAAACGGCGCTGGCCCTGTTCGAAGAGATTCAGGCTCGCCGCAATATTGCCAGCGCGCAGGCCTTGCTGGCGCGTTTGCTGGTGAGCCTGGGCGAGCTGGACGCGGCGCAATATCATGCCCAGGCTAGCCTGGATTTGTGCGCGACGGATCAGTACGATTTGGGCGCGGCGCTGGCGCATCATCATCTCAGCGTCGTTGCCACGGCACGCGGCCGTGTGGATGAAGCCATGATCCACGGTCGGCACAGTCTGAAGCTGGCGCAACGCTCGGCGGATGGGTCTGCGATGACTGAAGCGTATAACGCGCTGGCCGAGGCGGCACTGGCGGCCGGCCAATGCAGCGATGCCGAGCACTTCGCAACCCAGGCCAGCGAGGCCGCGCGCACGGCCAACTTCCCACTGGGTCTGGCGCGGGCCGAGATGAATTTAAGGTTGGTGGGTGAAGCGGTTGGGAACGCGTGCACACATGATTCGCAAAGTGGCACCAAACCCGCTTTGGTTTAGACTGCCTGCATGAGCACGGACACCCACAAACAATTGGTGCAGGCGCGATTTGGTCCTAGCGCCGCCGCGTATGCGACGAGCACGGTTCACGCCAGGGGCAATAGCCTGGCCCGCCTCATTGAGCTGGCGCGGCCGCAAGCCCACTGGCGCGTGTTGGACATTGCAACCGGTGCCGGCCACACCTCGCTGGCGCTGGCCCCGCATGTGGCCGAAGTGGTCGCCAGCGATCTCACCCCGCAGATGTTGGGCGCGGCCGAAAAGCTGGCCCGCCAGCGCGGGCTGACCAACCTGCGCACGCAGTTGGCCGACGCCGAGGCGTTGCCGTTTGAGGCCGCGTCGTTCGATCTGGTGACCTGTCGGATTGCCGCCCATCACTTTGCCAATGTGCCGAAGTTCCTGGCCGAATGCGCGCGCGTGCTCAAGCCGGGTGGTCGCGTCATCATCGTCGACAACATTGCACCGGACGATGCAGCACAGGAAATCGATGCGTTTGAACGCCGGCGCGACCCCAGCCATGTACATTGCCTGTCTCCACGGGAATGGGCCCAGGCGATGGTGGATGTCGGGCTGGCCTTGCTGCACGGCGAGGCGATGAGCAAACCGATTGTGTTCAATGCGTGGGCGGCCAATCAGACTACGCCGTCGCAGGTGATGTTTGAGCTGGCCAGCACGTTTCGACAGATGTCTGCGCCGGCCAAAGCTTTCCTGACCCCGGTCTATAACCCGGATGGCTCGGTCGCGCTCTTTACGCTCAGCGAGGGCATTTACGTGGCTCGGCGAGGAGGGCGTGTGAAGGCCGGTGCGTTGCAAGGATTTTTGGGTGTGTGGGAATTGGATCCGGCTCAATCTGCGTATGAGCTGGGCCAGCCGCCGCAACAAGGCACCTATGATTTGCGATCTGTCCCGGATGCGGCTGAGACTGTGAATGTGCAGATGAGTTGGCGAACGGCGCAAAGCCAGCCTGGGCAGATGAGCTATCAGTTTTTGGCCGACGGCCTCTCGCATCCCATGGATAACCCCACCGCCGATGCGACGACCACGACCTTGCTCGATGACCATACGCTGGTGACGGCGGCGTATAAGGCCGGCCGGCTAATGAGCTACGGCACGCGTGAGTTGTCAACGGATCAACACACCCTCTACATCAACCAGATTGCGTTTGGGGCCGATGGCCGCTGGTTTAACAATCGCTCGGTGTATGTGAAGCAAGGGTAGAGATCGGGCACGAAGTTCTTTTGCCAGCATGGTTTTGCGCTGGAGATTTGTCACAGGACCCCCGACCCCTAAAGGGGAGTCGCTGATGAAGTCTACGACTCCCCTTTAGGGGTCGGGGGTCTCTTACGCGTAACTCGAAGACAGATCGTGAATTCCACAACAACCCAATTCCCATGAACATCGGCGATGAAGTGACTTTCCGCGCGTTGCATGCCGATGGCGAGTGCTATCGCTGGTGGTATAGCACGGTTGAAGCTGTGCACGCGGACCGGATTGTGGTGTGGATGTTCAAAGATGAAATCATCCATCAGCCAAACGGTGATCGGAGTATGCCATGTGACTCACGCCTACACGTTCTGCTTGACAAGTGGTATTCCGTCGAAGAATTACTGAAGCCCGATGGCACCTGCGTCGAGCTGTATCTCAACATCAACGCGCCCGTCATCATCGAAGGAAATCAAATCACCTACACAGACTACGAGCTGGATGTGAGCAAGGTGATGGGGCAGCCGGCCGAGATCATCGACCAGGATGAATTTGCCGAGGCGATCCTGCGCTATGGCTACTCGCCGGAGCATCAAGCGCGGTGTTGGGCGGCGGCGCACGAGGCGCTACTATTGGCCGAATCGTGGACACCACAACCCCAAGCCAAAATAAAATCGCCCCTGCGCCGACAGCGCCACGCCTCTTCCAACACTGGTTTCGCATCGGCGCGCAGTCGTTCGGCGGTGGCGTGGCTACCCAGTTTCTCATCCACAAAACGTTCGTGCGCGACACCGACTGGCTGAGCGATGATGAGTTTCTCAGCCTGTTTGCGATGTGCCAGATCGTGCCCGGCATCAACCTGTTTGCACTCGCCATTTTGATTGGGCGCAAACTGGGCGGCGGCCCTGGCATCGCGGCATCGTTGGCCGGCTTTCTGCTGCCCAGTGTGTCCATCACCGTGTTGATGACGGCGCTGTACGCCAACTTCAAAGACTCACCCATCATGCGCGCGGCGCTGCGAGGCATGACGCCGGTGGTGGTGGCGCTGGGGCTGGCCATGTGCTGGCGGCTGGCAAAGCCGGTGTTGCACGCGTCGCCCAGGCGCAAGCTCTTCCCTACTGTGTTTGCGGTGGTGCTGATGGGGCTGTGTCTGGCGGTGGTGGCGGTGCTGAATGTGTCGCCGTTTGCCGTTTACATTGGCGCCGGGGCTTTGGCCGCGCTGGCGGCGTGGTGGGCGCATCGCCGGGCCAGACAGCACGCGAGGGTGACCCAGGAGGTGGCATGAACCTGTTTGAATATTTTCTGCTCATGCTCAAATCCTCGCTGTTGAGCACCGGCGGGTTTGGGCCGCTGCCGATTTTGCATGAAGACTTCATTGCGCGTGGCTGGGCCACCGAGCAATCGTTCACCGAAGCACTGGCCGTGGGTCAGACCAGCCCCGGCCCGAACGGCCTGTGGGTGGTGAGCTTTGGCTATCTGACCGCGGGTCTGCCGGGCGCATTGCTCGCAACAGTCGGGCTATTGTTGCCGCCGTTTCTGGTTCTGTTCGTGCAGCGCTTGTATCAGCGCATCGGCGGGCATCTGCTCACCCGCGGCTTTCTCGACGGCATGGCGCTGGCGATTGGCGGGGCCGGCATCGTGGTGTTTGGGCGATTGCTGCTGGCCAATGGTTTACAAGCCGCGCTGGACTGGCGCTCGCTGGTCATTCTGGCCGGTGGGCTATTGCTGACGCGGTTTAACAAACTGCCGGTGGTGGTGCTGATTGGGCTGGGGGCGCTGGCCGGCATTGTGCTGTATTCGTAGGGGTGCAGATTTTTTGGACAGACTCTAAGTAAGTCGCCAAAAGTTCTTGTTCTCCACTCCATCGTCGTTCCCGCTTCGGCTCCGCTCAGTGCAAGCTTCGGCTCCGCTCAGGGAACGGGCTCTAGCGAGCCTCGGTGGCTGAGCGGAGTCGAAGCCACCAGGAC